>NZ_JBJXIB010000004.1:0-100677 GCF_046115965.1 Janthinobacterium sp. CG_23.3
TCGACAGTGTCGCTAACGAAGTAGGCCAGGTGCCCCTCAGGGAGCCAATCTTGCAAAGCATGGGGAAGCAGCATCTGTTGATGCTGATTGTAGGGGAGGTAGCTCGTCGTCATTCGACAAGTTTACCTCGTCCCCATTCCGATTGCATCAGTTTCTGCCGCGCAGACTCCTAGATGTCGGTTAGCATTGTCAAATCGAAAACGAAGGATGTACATGAAAACTCTAATTTGTGTCGCCGCACAATGCGCCGCTATGTTGAACGTGCACGCCGGCGAAGCGTATGGAAAAACAGTCTACAAAGGCAAAAATTGGTCGGTAATTCAGGTAAGCGCTGGCAATGGCATCTCCCAGTGCGCGCTTAGGTCGGCACCGAATTACCTTGAACCTGGTGTGCCGAAATACGGGTCTGTTTTTCTCGAAGTGAGCTATCCCAGTAAGCGAATCACGCTCTCAGGGGAAGATTTGGTAATGTACTTTAAGATTTCCAAGCGGACGACACTGCGGGTCGGCCAAGGGGCGAGCGCCAATATCATTCCAGAGGTGCCAACACTAGGCGAGGCGATTATCGACAGCATGCAGGCGAGCAAGAACAAGGCCGTGCAAGTGGAAATTGACTTCGGCACTGGCGACCCATCCATCCACATATTCCCGCTTGCAGGGTTTGCTGACGCCTATAGGGCGGTGTCGGCTTGCGCCGGGCGCGGAAAGTAGAGTATCCGCTTTCCTTGCGCAGGAAATGGCAGGCCTGAGGCACGCGTCAACAACGCGTCAGACTGATGGGCGCCAGGGCCGGGCGCTGGCGGCGCTTGAGGCATTGCTCCGGCCATGGAGACTTAGCAGACAGAGTATTTTTAAGAGACGCCGTTTGCCGGTCGCGGTAGCACCCCGACGCTAACCCGCTGGGTTTCTCTGGGTTCCTATCCGGTTCCGATAAGGGGTACGCATTGAAGCCGGCCGCCATGTCGCCGCCACCTCGCCGCAAGTTGCTGGCGGCATCGTTGACGATGTTCTGCCAGTTGAGGGCTGTCAGGCCGACCATACCCACCGGCGCCTGTCTCGACCAGCCATTCTCCAGGCCGACCGCGTAGGGACGGTTGTTCACGATGTAGTAGACGTTGCCGGCGGCGGCCTTCGGGATGCCCGCCATAATGCGCACGTTGGACACGTTCCCGGGCCCATTGCTCTTATCAATATCAGCTAACACGCCCGAAGGCGCCGCGCCGATGCCGATTTGCCAGTTGCCGCAGAAGGCGCCGCCCGCGTACCCTTTGGGAGTGGGGACCGGCGCAGCAGTTCGACGCCGCCCTGGCGTTCATGTCGCCCGTCAGCATCGGTATCGTCTTGCTGCCCCTGGTGTTCGGCATGGGTTGCCAATTGCCTTAGCGGCGCGAGCGCCGCTAAGGGCTTCGCCGTTCAATCGGCCCGCCGGCGCCGCAATGCCGCGCAAGCGGCCCCGGCTACTTGACGACCATGTCGTTTTTGACGGCCGTGACGCCCTTCACGCCGCGCGCGACCTGGACCGCCTTGCTGATGTCCTCGCGCGAACTGACGAAGCCGCTCAGTTGCACCGTGCCTTTGAAGGTTTCGACGTTGATTTCGCGCGCCTTCAACTGGGGGTCGTCGACCAGGGCCGCCTTGACCTTGGTGGTGATGAGCGAGTCGTCGATGTATTCGCCAACGCCCTCGCGCTTGGCGGTCGGCGCGCAGGCCACCAGCGCCAGCGTCAGCAATGCGACCAGGAATGAATAAAGGGGATGCACTCGTTTCATGGCTCTGCTCCTTGGGGTGGGTTGGTGCGCGGCGCGCGTCAGGCCCGAACGGCGCCGCCGCCGCGGGCCGGACGACTGCGAACGGCTGTCTTATTGTCGGCGCTGGCGCGGCGCGCCGTTTGTGCGGCGTCAAACGGGCCAGCCTTTGCGCCGCCGCGCCTCAACCGAGTTTGCCCGGCTCCAGCCGGGCCAGCTTCGCCGCTTTGCCGTAGCGGCGCTGCAGCGCCGCCGCGTCGAGCAGGTCGCGGCCCAGCACCACGCGCAGGTCGGCCGCGCCGCAACTGGCCTGCTCCAGTAGTACCAGCGGTCCCAGCCGGGCCGCCAGCGCGCGCGCCTGCGCCGCCATGTCGGGCCGGTATTCGACGCGGCTGCGCGCGACCCGGAACGAGGCGTCGTTGCCGAGCCGGACCACGCGCAGTTGCTCGCTGGCGAGCGTACGCCCCAGCGCCGCCGCCATGCCGGTGACGCCGTTGCCGTTGCGAATTTCCAGCAGCAGCGGCGCCGGTCGCGGCGCGCCGGACGCGCGCGCCGCGACCGCTGCAAGCGGCGCGACGTGCGCCAACGGTGGCGGTGCCGGCGCCGCCTCCGCAGTCGCAGCCGGCGCCGCCACGCGCCGCAGTTGCAGCACGTCGCCGCTGGCGACCAGTTCGGTACGCGCCAGCGCGTCGCCGCCGGCATCGGCGCGCTCGGCCTGCCGCGCCGGCGCGGCGGCGGGCGCTCCCCCCACGCCGTGGCGCCGCAGCAGCGCGTAGTCGTCGCCGGCTTTGTGGGTGCGCAGGCTGGCGGCCTGGGCCAGCATCAGCGCGGCCCGCTCGGCCTGGCCGATTTTCGCCAGCACGGCGCCGAGGTGCTCCCAACTGCGCGCGTTCGACGGGTCGAGCACGCAGGCCTGCTCCAGCGCGGCCAGCGCGCGCTCGTTGTCGCCGCCGAGGAAATAGGCATAGCCCAGGTTAGCGAACAGGAAGGCGCTGCGCGGCGCCGCCGCGCCGGCCCGGGTCAGGTCTTGCCACAGGGCGATCGCGCGGCCGTAGTCGCCCTGCGCCGCCGCCAGCACCGCCAGGGCGTTGCCGGCGTTGACATGGCCGGGGTCGAACTGCAGCGCCAGTTGGTAGGCGCGCGCGGCGTCGGCGTCGCGGCGCGCCGCGTGTTGCTTGCGGCCCAGCGCGTAGTAACCGTCGGCCAACTGGGCCGACTGGACCGACTGGACCGGCGCCGGCGCGAACGGCGCGCCGGCCGGCGCCTGGCCGCCACCGGCGCAGGCGGCCAACAGAACCGTGGCGCAGGCGGCGGCAAGGCGGGTAAGGGGTGTTGTGTGCATGCGGCTTCTCCCGCGGCTGGGCAGCCGCATAGTGTGGCGCCGGCGCGGGCGCCGGTTCAGCGAATCGACAGGGTCTTGCCGAGCTCTATGCCGGCGGGTCCGACCAGCACCAGTAGCAGCGTTGGAAACACGCAAAAAATCAGTGGAAATAGCAGTTTCAAGGCGATTTTCGCGGCCGCCTCCTCGGCCACCAGGCTGCGTTTGCTACGCAGGTTGTCGGAATGCACGCGCAACGAATCGCCCATGCTGGTGCCGAAGCGCTCGGACTGGATCAGCATCGCCACCAGCGTGTCGACGTCCTCGACGCCGCTGCGCAGGGCCAGGTTGCGCAGCGCCTTTTCCTTGCTGAAGCCGGCGCGCATTTCCATCAGCACCAGTTGCAGCTCCTGCGCCAGCACCACGCTCTTGATGTGGATTTCGGCGGCCACCTTGGCCAACCCGCGCTCCAGGCTCAGGCCGGCCTCGACGCACACCGTCAGCAGGTCGAGCGCGTCCGGGAAGGTTTCGAAAATCTCGCGCTGGCGCCGCTCCGCGCAGCGCGCCAGCACCGCGTTGGGCAGGTAGTAGCCGACGCTGGCGCAGACGAACAGCAGCAGCAGCAGACTGCGGTGCAGCACGGCGCCGAGCGCGCCGGCGGCGAACAGCGCCACCAGCGCCGGCAGCAGCAGCGCCAGCAGCGACTTGGCGGCGAAATACAGCGGCGCCGTGGCCGGGTGGCGCCAGCCGGCGTTCATGAAGCGGGTGCGCAGCGGCGAACGCTCCCAGCCGTCGGCCGGCAGCGACAGGCGCGCCAGCGGCTGCGCCACCTTGGCGGCGCGCTCGATCCAGCCGCTGGCCGGCGCCGCCTGCGCCTCGGCCGGCGCCATGAACGAGAACAGGCGCCGGCGCAGCGCCACCGGCATAAACATCAGCAGCGCCAGCCAGACCAGCGCGACGACGACGCCGAACACGATGACGAGGAAACCCCATTGCCGCCCGTTCATGACGCCTCCTTCCGGCCGGCCGCGGCCGCGCCCATCCGCTTGCAGCGCCTGGTCCGCTTCCGCGGCGTCCGCTGTATGGGTTTCATATTCTGATCCTGATCACCTTGCGCATCCACAGCACGCCCACCGCCACCATGCCGACCGAGTACCACAGCAGGCGCACGCCGCCCGGGTCGGTCCACAACACGCGCACGTAGTTGGGGTTGATGAACGACATGATCAGCAGCATCGCCGGCGGCATCAGGCCCAGCACCCAGGCCGACAGCTTGCCCTCGGCCGACAGCACGCGCACCCGCCCCAGCAGCTTCAGGCGGGCGCGGATGATGCTGCCGATGCTGCCCAGCAGCTCGGCCAGGTTGCCGCCCGACTCGCGCTGGATCAGCACCGCGATCACCATGTAGCGCAGGTCCGTCAGCGGCACCCGCGTGGCCAGGTTTTGCAGCGCCTCGTTCATCGGCACGCCGTAGTTGATTTCCTCGTGGGCGAACTTGAATTCGGCGCTGATGGGCTCGGGCAGCTCGTCGCCGACCATTTGCAGCACGTTTGAAAACGAATGGCCGGCGCGCAGCGCGCGCGCCAGGAAGTCGACCGCCTCCGGCAGCTGCGCCTCGATGCGCTGCAGGCGCGCGCCGCGGGCGCGCAGCAGCAGCAGGCATGGCAGCGCCAGCGCGACGCCGCTCAGGCCCAGCCCGGCCAGCGCCGGCACGCCGTAGCCCAGCGAGAGCGCGGCGCCGCAGGCCAAGCCGAATACGCTGGCGGCCAGCACCTGCAGCACCGACCATTTGGTGCCCGACTGCTGCAGCAGCACGTCCAGCGCGGCGCTGCCCGGCAGCGCCCGTAGCAGCCGCTCCAGCGGCGGCCAGTCGCTGTAGCGGCGCTGCTTGAGGATCGACACCTTGTCGGCGCCGCCCTGGCCGCGCCCGGACATCAGGCGCAGGCGCCGGGCGATGTTCTGGGCGCTGCCGCCGCGGCTGCCGGACCACCACAGCCAGATCCCCTCGACGAGCAGGAAGCAGGCGGCGAACAGCAGCACCGCGAAGCCGTAGAAGCTCAGGTCCATGGCGCCCCCGCGGCGCCGGCGCGCCGGCTATTCATACACCCGCTCCGGGTCGAAGGCGCTGTCGGGCACCGGCGCGCCGAACATGCGCAGGCGCTCGGCGAAGCGCGGCCGCACCCCGGTGGCGGCGAAGTGGCCGAGCACCCGGCCATCCTTGTCGACGCCGCTCTGCTCGAAGCGGAAGATCTCGTGCATGGCGATGATGTCGCCCTCCATGCCGGTGATCTCCTGGATGCTGACGAGCTTGCGCGCGCCGTCGGTCAGCCGCGACACCTGCATCACCACCGTCACCGCCGAGCAGATCTGCTGGCGCGTGGCGCGCGGGCTCAGGTTGACGCCGGCCATGCCGACCATGTTCTCCAGCCGCGCCAGGGCGTCGCGCGGGGAGTTCGAGTGGATCGTCGCCAGCGAGCCCTCGTGGCCGGTGTTCATCGCCTGCAGCATGTCGAGCGCCTCGGCGCCGCGCACCTCGCCGAGGATGATGCGGTCGGGACGCATGCGCAGCGCGTTGCGCACCAGCGCGCGCTGGCTGACCTCGCCCTTGCCCTCGATGTTGGGCGGCCGCGTTTCCAGGCGCACCACGTGCGGCTGGCGCATCTGCAGCTCGGCGGCGTCCTCGATGGTGACGATGCGCTCGTTCGCCGGAATCGAACCCGACAGCACGTTCAGCAGCGTCGTCTTGCCGCTGCCGGTGCCGCCGGAGATCAGGATGTTGATCTTGGCGTGGCCGAGCGCCTGCAGCACCTGCACCATCGGCGGCGTCAGGCTCTTGTTGTCGAGCAGGTTGGCGACCGTCAGCGGGTTCGCCGAAAAGCGCCGGATCGACAGGATCGGCCCGTCCACCGCCAGCGGCGGGATGATGGCGTTGACCCGCGAGCCGTCCGGCAGGCGCGCGTCGACCATCGGGCTGGACTCGTCGACCCGGCGCCCGACCCGCGAGACGATCTTTTCGATGATCTTCATCAGGTGGGCGTTGTCGTGGAAGGTGACGTCGGTCAGTTCCAGGCGGCCGGCGCGCTCGACGTAGACGCGGCTGTGGGTGTTGACCAGGATGTCGGACACGCCCGGGTCGGCCAGCAGCGGCTCGAGCGGGCCGAAGCCGAGCATTTCGTGCTGGATGTCGAGTACCAGGTTGTGCCGCTCCTGCTGGTTCAGGACGATGCGCTCGTCCTCGATGATGCGCTGCACCAGCAGCGCCAGCTCGTGCTTGAACTGCTCGGCCGTCAGGCGCTTCAGGCGCTCCAGGTCGATGCGGTCGAGGATCGCCTGGTGCATGCTTTTCTTCAATTCCTGGTAGGCCTGGCCGGCCAGGCCGCCGGGGTTGCCGCTGGCGGGCCGGCCCTGGTCGGCCACCGCCAGGCGTTCACGTAAGCTCATGGTGTACTCCGGTTGGTTGGGGGGGGGTGTCACAATTCGGCGTCGCCGCGGCCGAACAGGCGGCCGAACAAACCCTTGTGCTCGGACAGGCGCCGCGCGGTGACGCGCTCGACCAGCTCGGCCATGCTGCGCGCCACCGCGCTGGTGCGCGACAGCAGCAGCGCCGGCACGCCCTGGTTGACCGAGTCGGTCGCCGAGATGTAGTCGTTGGGCACGGCGTGCACCACCTCGGCGCCGAGCGCGTGCTCAAGGTCGGCCAGGCGCAGCTTGCCGCCCTTTTCGTAGCGGTTGACGATCAGGTGCACGCGCTCGTTCGGATAGCCGAGCGAGCGGAAGATGTCGAGCAGGCGGCGGCCGTCGCGGATGTCCGGCAGCGCCAGTTGCAGCACCGGGTAGATGGCGTTGGCGCCGTCGAGCGCGCGCAGCGACATCGGGTCGATCTGCCGGCCGACGTCGAGCACGATGTAGTCGTAGTGCTGGCGCGCCACCCGCAGGATGGTGTCCATGTGCTCGGCCGTCATGTCCAGCGCCAGCGTCGGGTCGTCGGCCGCCGCCAGCACGCCGAAGCCGGGCGAGACGTGCACCAGGCAGGAGGCCAGGAAGGCGCCGTCGACGCGGGCGATCTGCTGGCAGACGTCGGCCAGCGTCATCGCCGGCTTCTGGTCCGACACGTACAGCGCGGCGTCGCCGAACTGGCCGTGCAGGTCGATCAGCAGCACCTTCTTCTCGGCCAGCGTGGCCAGCGCGTAGCCGAAGTTGGTCGAGATGAAGGTGGCGCCGCTGCCGCCCTTGCAGGACAGGAAGGCCAGCACCTTGCCGTCGCGCTGCTGGGTGACGCCGGCCTGCACGTCGATCCGGTCCATCGCCTCGTGGAAGGCCTTGTGCTGCAGCGGCAGCGCCAGCACCTCGCGCATGCCGGCGCGCATGGCGCGTATCATCAACTCCTGCTGGTGGCCGTCGGTCAGCAGCATGAAGGCGGCGCCGGGGTACATGCGCGCCAGCCGTTCCAGCAGCTCGGCCTCGGCCGGGGCGACCTCGCTGGCGTCGACGATGACCAGCTGCGGCGGCTCCGGCACGACGCGTTCGACGGCGTCGCGCAGGCCGTCGCGGCCGGCCGACAGTTGCAGCGGCGGCATGCGCGCCGTGCCCTGCGCCGCGACCTCGGCGTGCAGCTGGGTGTCCCGGGTGATCATCAACGCTTTCATCGCACTCCCTTTCTGTGGAAATCAAATGCCGCGCTACGGGCAGCCGCCGGCCGGGTCGTAGCCCAGCGTCTCGGCCGGCACCACCGTGGCGGCTTGGTTCAGCGACAGCGCCCCGGCGTTGTAGTCCAGCAGGGCCCCCGGCAGCGGTATCAGCGGCGGGTACGCCACCGCGGTGCAGTCGGTGCCGGGCCGGCACAGGCGCGCGCGCACGAAACGGATGCAGCCGGCGCCGTTGGGATTGGTGAAGCAGACGGCGCGGTTCAGCGCCGGGCAGGCCGGCAGCGCGACGGCGGCGATCGGCTGCATGACGCCGTCGCCGTCGAGCGACAGGTAGTCGATGCGCAGATAGCTGGCGTCGATGGGGCCGCCGAGGCGCAACTTGCCGTTGGCGTCGGCCAGCAGCGCGCCCCGGCGCAGCGCCTGCATGGTCGGGGCGTTGCTGAAATCGGCGACGGCGGCGGCGCGCGCGGCGCGCCGCGTCGTGTCCTGCAGCGTCACCGCCAGGAACATCGCGTGCGCGCTCTCGGCCAGCAGGTAGACGACGCCGAGGAACATGGCCAGCAGCAAGGCGAACTCGACGGCGACGACGCCGCGCCCCGCGGCCGCCCGGCCGCGCCGCCGCGCGCGGGTTTTCGCCTCAGCCGCCATACGGCACCGTCACGTCCAGAGCGATGGTGAAATCGCTGCCGAGGTGGAAAAAGTCGCGCACGCCCTGCAGCACGCCGACGTGCAGCACGAAGGGCAGGACAAAGACGCGGATCGTGGTGGGCGCCGGCGCGTTGGCTTCGCAGGAAACGTTGTTGCACATCACACTGACGTCGCCGGGCACCTCGATCCGCAGGCCGTTGCCGGCGGCGGCGTCCAGCACGATCTGGCGCGCCGCTTTCACCGCCAGCGCGCGCTTGGTCCCCCGGCTCATGTCGCCGGCCGAGGTGGCCGCCATGAAGCGCGCCGCGTTCTGCACCGCGTTCTGCATCGCGTTGTAATACAAAAAAGTCTGGACGATCGGCACCATCACCGCCAGCAGCAACAGCAACATCGGCAGCACCAACGCGAACTCGACGGCGGCGACGCCGTCCTGCCGGCCGCGCCGCGCGGCGGTACGCGGCGCGCTCATCGGAACAGCCCCACCGGCCCGCCCAGCGCCGCCGGCGCCGCGACGCCGGCGAATTCGCCGCTGATGGCGGTGGCGCTGGCCTGCGCCGTCATGTAGAAACGGCCGACCGCCAGCACCGTCGCCGTCGGGGCGGTCGGCAGCGTGCAGTTGAGCAGCGCGACGTTGAGCACGCGCCGCCCGGGCAGCCTGGGATTGGCGATGCTGGAAGACAGGAACCAGGCGATGGCCAGGCTGGTATACGGCGCGCCGCTGGCGGGATAATTGCCGGGTGCGGCGACGTCGGCGCCGCTGTTGACCCGGTACAGCGCCGGCCAGTCGGTCAACGCGAACGGCGCGCCGGCGGGCGTGAGCGGGCGCGAAAAGCCCCACAGCGGCCCGTAGTGCTTGGCCTCGACGGTTTCGCTGGCGGCCGAAGGCAAGGGCACAGGCAGGTCGGCTTTGGTGCGCAGCGCGGTGGCGCTGCCGGTGGTGGCCGCCACCGCCGTTTGCCCGCTCGGCGTCGCCGGATAGGGCTTCACATTGTTGTCGGCCACGCCCACGGAGTTGTCGCAGCCGCCGCTGGGACCGAAGCGCGAGTTGAGCTGGGCGGCGTAGGCGAACTGCGCCGGCGAGATGGCGCTGACATACACGCTGGCCGGCACGCGCGCCATCGGCACGCTGCCGCTGCACATGAAGGGGTTCAGCACCGCCGCACCGAAATTGGCCGGGGCCGACGCCGCCGGCGGCGTCGCCAGCGGATTGATGACGTAGTTGCGCGCGGCCGGCCCGGTCGGATTCAGCGCCAGCAGGTTGTAGCCGACGCCGCGGCGGAAGCCGAATTCCACCTGCTCGTTCAAGCCGCCGCTGCTGCGCACGGCAGTTGGCGCCGTGCTCATCGCGCAAATGGCCAGCGGCGCGAGGTTGATCGAGGTGTGGCCCGCCACCGCGTGCGCGGCCGCGCTGCGCACGCCGACGGCGCTGTCGACGCTGCGCATGAACGGCGTGGCGACGTTGGCGCCGGCCAGCGCGGCGGTGTCGACCCGGGCGAACCAGTAATTGGCCGGCGCCGCGTTCGCCGTCGCCGCGTCGACCCAGCCGGCGCCGCCGCCGGGCGCGCCGGCGAAGCCGAGCGCCGCGTTGTCCCACACCATGGCGACGCCGCCATACCCGACCCGGTTGGCGGCGACGACTCGGCCGGCCTCGGCCTGCGCCAGGGCGATGCCGGCGGGGGTGCCGTCGAGCTGCCTGGCCGCCGCCAGCGCGGCGCCGTCGGCGACGTTCTGCAGTTCGGTCCGGCGGTGGTGGACCTGGGCGATGTCGAGCACCACGCCCATGCACAGGACCAGGCCGAGCAGCAGCGGCGCCAACAGCACCGCGAACACGCCGCGCTGGCGCCGCCAGCGGCGAAAGAACGGGATGGATGGTTGTGTCATGGCGCGCCCCGGCTACTTGCCGGACCCCATGGTGAAGTTGCCGGCCGGCGGCGCCGGCTCGGCGAACGACTTCTGGTAGCGCTCCAGCACGGCGCGCGCGCTTTTGCCGTCCATGCCGGCGACCGGGTCCTGGTTGGCGGCGGCGCCGGGACGCGCCACCTGCTGGGCGAAGGCGATGCGCACGGCGTCGCCGGCGCGCCGGTCCAACTGCGGCGTGGTCGGCGCGCAGCCGGCCAGCAAGGCCGCCAGCGCGGCGGCCAGCAGCGGCCGGCCCCGGCGCGAAAGCGCAGCGGCGCGCTGTGGTGGGGTGTGCGAGCTGGTGTGCATGGTGGCTCCCGTATGCGTCACTTCAATTCAAAGCCGGCGGCGGCCTGCGCCGGCGGCGCGTCGGCCGGCGCAGGCGCAGGCGCCGGCGCCGCGCCCTCCATGCGCCCGCCCAGGAACAGCTCGGCCCGGCCAGGGGCATGCAACTGGTCGGTCGGCAGCGCGTAGTTCGGCGGCAGCGGTTTGACCAGGTGCGCGGTAATCACGAACAGCAATTCGCTGCGGTCGTGCTGGAAATCGGTGCTGCGAAACAGCGCGCCCAGCACCGGCACTTCGCCCAGCAACGGCAAGCCCTTGATGTTGCTGACCTGGTTGCTCTTGATCAGGCCGCCGATGGCGTAGCTCTGGCCGTCGAACAACTGCACCGTGGTGGCGGCGCGCCGCGTGGTGATCAAGGGCAGCACCGCGCCGCCGGTGAAGCCGGCGGCGCTGATGCCGATGCCCTCGCGCGACACCTCCGACACCTCCGGCGCCACCTTCAGGTTGATGCGCCCGCCGGCCAGCACCGTCGGCGTGAAGCGCAGGCCGACGCCGAACTCCTTCTCTTCCAGCGTGATCTTGCCGTTGTCCTGGCCCACCGGGATGAAGATTTTGCCGCCGGCCAGGAAACTGCCCTCCTGGCCGCTGATGGCCATCACGGTCGGCTCGGCCAGGATGCGGATCAGGCCGTCCTGCTTTTGCGCCGCCAGCGTCAGCTGGTTGCCGTTCGACTTGCGGGCGTCGAGCAGGCCGCCGGTGCTGCCGGTGAGGAAATTCGACAGCAGCGTGGTGGCCCAGCTGCCGGTGGCGTAGCGCAGCGTCGCGCCGACCTCGAGCTTGTCGAGCAGCGACTTCGACACCTCGGCGATCTGCACCTCCAGCATCACCTGCTGCGGCGCGCTGACGTTGAGCAGGTTGATAATGCGGCTGCCGGCCGCCGCCCCGCCGCCGCCGCCGCCGCCGGAATTGGCCGGGGCGCCGGCCGCGCCGTCCTCGCCCTTGCGCAGCGCCGCCAGCGCCTGGGCCGGCTTGCGCACATAGGCGTTGGCCAGTTCCAGCGCGCGCCCCAGCGCCGTGGCGTCCTCGACCGTGCCGCTGAGCACCAGCGAATCGGCGGCCGCGCTGACGCGGATGTTTTTCTCGTCCGGCATCAGCGCGGCCAGGCTGGCCTGCAGTCCGCCCGGGTCCATGCCAACCACCACCTCGACCAGGCTGCACACGCCGCTTTTGCCCTGGATAATCATATTCGTGCTGCCGACGTCGACCCCGAGCAGATACAGCGTGTCCGGCGCCACCAGCATGGCCTGCACCACGGCGGGGTTGCCGACGCTGCGGCTGAGCACCGCCTCGGGAAGGCGCATCAGTTGCGACTTGCCCAGTTGCAGCGCCAGCCGGCCCGGCTTGGCCGCCTCGCCGCTGCAGCGCGGCCCGCCCTCGCCGGCCGCCGCGCGGGCGCCCTGGCGCTCGGCCGGCGGCGGCGGCGTCGGCGTCGCCGCCGCCGTGCTGGCCAGCGCCGCGGACAGGGCGAAGACGATCGTGGTGCGGCTATTCATATGGACGTATCCCCGGCTTGAGCGATGCGGTGGCGGCCAGTGCGGCCGTGCTGAGATGTTCGGATGCCTAAAAACATTCCTGCGACAGCCGCAGGCCGTCGATGACGGCGCTGCAACGGCGCTGGACCAGCGCCACCTTCTGCGGCGCCGCCGGCGGCGCCGCGGCGGGCGCGACGGCGGCCACGGCGGCCGGCGCCGCCGCGGCGGGCGGCGCCGCCGCCGGCCGCTCGCCCAGCAAGGTGACCTTGGTGGCGCCGCCGGTGACGCCCGGCGCCGGGTCGATCTGGTTGCGCAGCGCCAGCGACAGCGTGCCGACGCTGCGCGCCAGGTCGAGGTTCTCGGCCTGCGCCGGCGTCACCTCCAGCGTTACGGCGTTAACCACGCGCGGCTTGGTGTCGTCGCGCCCGACCTCCTGCGCCACCGCCAGCACCAAGATGCGCTCGAGCACGATCTTCGAGATGCTCGGGTCCTGCGCCTGCGCCTGGACGGCGGCGCCGCGGTCGCGCTGGGTGTAGACGATGACGTCGACATAATTGCCCGGCAAGGCGAAACCGGCCACGCCGACGACGTCGTTGACGCGCACCGTGATGGCGCGCTTGCCCTCGGTGATCAGGGCCGACAAGCCGCCGACGGTGCCGACCGGCGCCAGCTTGGCCTCGGTCAGCGGCTCGCCGCGCAGCACGCTGCTCTTGAGCACCCGCCCGGACAGCTTGAGCGGGTCTTGCAAGGCGCCCTGGGGCAGGCTGTCGGCGGGCCAGTCGCTCAGTTTGAGCATCTCCGGCGTCAGGCGCTGGCCCAGGTTGACGTCGGCGGCGGCCAGCACCACCTTGCCGGCGCTGCCGGGACCCTGGCGCAGCAGCCAGCGCGACGCCAGCGCCACCGCGCCCAAGCCAAGCAGCACGGCCAGCGCCATGATCAGAAACGCGCGCCCGTTTTTCATACGATGGCCTCGAACTGGTTGGCCGGGTCGCAGACGGCGTCGGCGCCGGCGGCCGGGCCCGGCCCGGCCTCGCCGCAGGCGGCGAACATGCTGTGCCAGGCCTGGTCGAGGGCGCCCTCGGACAGGTGCGGGGCGCGCCCGGCGGAGCCGGCGAAATCGGCGATGCGCCCCAGCAGCTCGCGCGGATAACTGGCCAGCAGCGGCCGGCCGCTGGCGCCGTGCAGGTCGTCGAGCAGATACGCCAGCGCCGCCTCGTCGCAGGCGATGCCGGCGTGGCGGCACTGCTGGCGCAGCAACGCGCGGTAGTCGGCCCGCTGCAGCGCGCCGACGTGGATTTTATAGCCGAGGCGGCGCAGGAAGGCCTCGTCGAGCAGCGTGTGCGGCGCCAGGTTGGTGGCGAACACCAGCACCACGTCGAACGGCACGGTGAACTTGTGGCCGCCGCGCAGCGACAACTGGTCCAGGCCCAGGTCGAGCGGCTGCATGAAGCGGTTCAGCAGCTCGGCGGCGGCGACGCGCTGGCGGCCCAGGTCGTCGACGATGAAGATGCCGTTGTTGGCCTTCAGGTGCGGCGGCGCCTGGTAGCAGCCGCCGAAGGCGTCGTGGCGCAAGTCCAGCATGTCGGCGCTGAGCTCGGCGCCAATCTGCCCGACCGGGCGCTGGCACAGGGCCCAGCGGATGTCGCTGCTACGCCGCTCGACCATCTGCTGGGCGTGGGCGGCGTGCTGCGGCGCCGGCGCCAAATGCAGCAAGGGGTCGTAGATCTGGACGATTTCCTGGCCGACCACGACGGCGTAGGGCACCGCGGCCAGGCCCTGCAGCAAGCCGCCGAGCTGGCGCGCCAGCGTGGTCTTGCCGCCGCCCGGCGGCCCGTACAGCAGCATCGAGCGGCCCGAATACATGGCCGCGCCGACCATCTCGAGCACGCCGGCGCCGAGGCGCTGCTCGCCGAACGCGGCGCCGATCTGGGCGGCGCCCAGGCGGGCGCGCTCCGGCTGGCGCCACGACTGCCGCCCGACCACCGCGCAATACGCCTCCAGCGTCACCGGGGCCGGCCCGACGTAGGGCGAGCGCTCCAGGTAGACGGCGGCGCGCAGCTTGCCGGGGCCGGTCAACTGGTACTGCACGTCGATGTCGGACTCGCCGCGCCACGCCACTTCGACCAGCTGCTCGCCGACCATGAAGCCGAGCACCTCGCGCAAAACGTTGATCGACAGGCGCAGCCTGGTGCTGAGCACCGACAGATGGCTTTTGCCGGCGATGAAGACGACCTTGGCCACCAGTTCGACCAGCAATTGCTGCTCCAGCCCGGTATCCCGCACGCTGCGCGGCTGCGGCGGCAGCAAATCCGTTTCGGCGCCGCGTTCGCGGGCGGCGGCCTCGGCGGCCAACGGGTGTTCGACGTCGATCATGCGCTGCTCCTATCCGGTTCGGCGGGCTGCTTCAAGCCCGGGTGCAAAGGTGCAAAGTCAGGATTTGATTCTATCGGCGGCGTGCGCCCGGCCCTTGATACAAAGCAAAAAATGCATTTTTGCAAGCGCATTACAGGTGCCGCCACCACACCAGCGACGCCGTGCCCAGCGCGATGGCGACGCCGTACGGCATGCCGCCGACGCTGGCCGGCGGCGCCGCCGCCAGCGGCACGCCGGCGGCGCGCCACAAGGCGTGCGACAGCAGCGCGCGCACGTTGGCCAGCGCCTCCCGGCCGCGGCGGCGCAGCAGGACGATCGCCAGCGCCATCGCGCCGCCGATCAGCAAGGTGGCCAGGCCGACCAGCAGCGCCGGCCCGGCGCCGGTGAAGGCGCCGACCATGGCCATCAGCTTGACGTCGCCGGCGGCCATGCCGCGCAGTACATACAGCGGCAGAAACAGCAGCAGGCCGGTCAGCGCGCCGCCCAGCCAGGCCAGCGGCGCGCCCGCCTGCAACAGCAGCGCGGCGCCCAGGCCGGCCAGCACCAGGGCGTTGGGAATCTTGCGCCAGGCCAGATCGGTGGCGGCCGCCGTTGCCACGCAGCACAGCAGCACCGTTTCCAACAAAACAGGGGTAGCCACGATCAACCTCCGCGAAAAAAATGCCCCCGGCCGCGTCGCGGACGGGGGCAAGGGGTCCTAGGCGGCGTTCAGCACGGTGGCGATCTGCTGAAAAGCGCCCCTCAACCCTACCGTGTCGGTAGCGCCGAGCAGGAGGGTCGTCAAGCCGCCGATGCCTGCGGCCATCAGCGCCGCGATGAGGCCGTACTCGATGGCGGTGATGCCGTCTTCGTCGCCGGCAAAGCGTTGTACTGCGGAGAAAAATGCGTTCATGGTAAGCTCCTGGAGTGGGTTGAACTACCTGGCGCCATCGGCCGGAAAACCCCGCAGCGTGCCTGCAATTAGCTCTCCAACTTCAACTTCTGCGCCATTGAAGCCACTATAAAACGTCCAGGATTTACCAAATTGACGTGGCGCAAGTTTTCCATGCGGCAACTACACAAACCGTGCGGCAGCCCGCCGCGGCGCGCTTCGGCGCCCCGTGGCGCGGCGGCGGAACGGCGGCGCCTGTGGTTTTTTCGGTGTGTCGTGGCGGCAAAAGCGCAATCGCGGCACTTTCCGTGAAAAATTTCATATGAGAATTGCCTATTAGGCAAAAAGCCATTATCCTGCTTAGCTGTTCTTTGGAAAGGCATCTTGCTCGGTTGTAGAGTGCGCCTTGCTTTCGCAATTTGTGACAAATTAAATGGGCGCAGCCATACTTCAGCTTACCGCAATGCTCGTGTGACTATTTTCCAGAGATCGACAATGGATTCCCTTCTCAAACACATGGTGGACATGACCGGCCACCGCGACCACACGATGCTCGACATCTCGGTGATTTCGGCGGTGCAGGAATTGGCGGGCGCGGCGCAAACGCGGGTGCTGGCGCTGACGAGGCTGCGCGGCCAGGTGTTTGTGCGCGCGCGCGCGGTCATCAGCGCCGGCGGCCCGGCGCGCATGGAGGAGCACAGCGACAGCGCCGCCCCGGGCGAGCCGCTGGAGTGCTATCCGGCGCTGGCGGCCTGCATCGCCGGCCACCAGGCCAGCGCCGACACCGTCTGCGACGACGGCCGCCACATGCTGTGGCTGCCGATCTGGATCGGCGACAAGGCCGACACCTGCCTGGAAATCACCAACCCGACGCCCTACAGCGGCGCCACCATCCAGATCGTCGGCGGCATCGTCAGCGTCTACCGCAACTTCCAGAACCTGCTCGACTACAGCGAGCGCGACTCCCTCACCGGCCTGCTCAACCGCAAGACCTTCGACGACCAGCTGGCCAAGGTGCTGCAATCGGGCGGCGACTACGAGGCGGCCACGCCGCCGGGCGAGCGCGAGCGGCGCCAGCCGCCGCAGACCGAGAAGCAATGGCTGGCGGTGGTTGACGTCGACCATTTCAAGCTCGTCAACGACAAGTTCGGCCACCTGTACGGCGACGAGGTGCTGATCCTGATCGCCAACCTGATGCAATCGTCGTTCCGCGCCCAGGACCGCATCTTCCGTTTCGGCGGCGAGGAATTCGTCGTGCTGCTGCGCTCGAGCACGCTGGCGGACGCGCACAAGATTATCGACCGCTTCCGCATCAACGTCGAAACCCACGACTTCCCGCAGGTCGGCCGCATTACCGTCAGCGTCGGCTTCGTCAGCCTGAACGCGGCCGAGGCGCCGGTGATCATCCTGGGCCGGGCCGACCAGGCGCTGTACTACGCCAAGAGCCACGGGCGCAACCTGGCCTGCCACTACGACGAACTGGTCGAGACCGGCCAGTTGCACGCGGTGGCCTCGAACGACACCGCCGAATTCTTCTAGCGCGACAAACCTAGAGGCGGGCGCGTGCGCGGCAGGCTAAAACGAGTCTATCAACGCGTTCCCTTTCAAGATGGTTTTCCGCCAACTCTGCGCATTGTTTAATTCTTTTAGCAAAAATAAGTAACCCTATGGAATTACGCCAACTGCGCTACTTTGTCGCCATCGCCGACCACGGCTCGCTGTCGAAGGCGGCGCTGGCGCTGCACGTGGCGCAGCCGGCGCTGACCCAGCAACTGCGCCAGCTCGAAGAGGAGCTGGGCGCGCAACTGCTGCACCGCTCGGCCCAGGGCGTGCTTAGCACCGACGCCGGCAAAGTGTTCTACGAACACGCCCAGGCCATCTTGAAGCAGGTGGCCGACGCCAAGTCGGCCGTCACGCAATCGGCCACGCGGCCGTCGGGCAGCGTCACGCTGGGACTGCCGCACAGCATTTCCGGCGCGCTGGCGCTGCCGCTGCTGACGGCGGCGCGCGCGCAATACCCGGAAATCACGCTGCAACTGACCGAGGAACTCACCGGCAACCTGGCCGAGCAATTGAAGTCGGGCCGGGTCAACCTGGCGCTGCTGTTCGACGACGGCCAGCTGACGCCCTTCACCGCCACCGCGCTGGTCGAGGAAGACATGCGTTTTATTTGCCGCGCCGACGCCCCCTACCTGCGCGGCCAGCACGCCATCACGCTGGCGCAGGCCTTGGCGGCGACGCTGATCCTGCCCGGCCAGCAGCACGGCGTGCGCCCGCGCATCGACAGCGCGGCGCGCACGGCCGGGCTGGCGCTGGGCAGCGTCATCGAAATCAATTCGATTGCCATTCTGAAGTCGGCGATCCTGGCCGACATGGGCGCGACCATCCTGCCGGTGGCGCCCTTGCAAGCCGAGGTCGAGCGCGGCACCATGCGCACCCACGCGATCTACGGTCCGCCGCTGTCGCGCACGGTGGTGCTGTGCGCGTCGAAAAACATCCCGCTGACCAACGCGGCGGCCGCCGTCAGCCGCCTGGTGCAGCAGGTCAGCACGCAACTGTGCGAGAGCGGCAGTTGGCTGGGCGCGCGCCTGCTGGCGCCGCGACCGGCACCGCAAGCGTAGCCGCGGGTCCGATGCGCGGCCGGCAGCCGCGGGACTTGCTCGGCTTGCCGCTGTTACACGCAGTGCGCGGCGGCGGGCGCCGCGCGCGCAAGGCCATCACTTTTTTTTATACCCCCATCCGCAAACCCTATTTCCGCGCGCGCCGGGATCGCCGTACACTCGCGCCGCAGCCCGTTTTTTCAGTCTAGAATAGCTGTATTGCCGCCCAACCAGCGGCCGCATCGCCTGACCGTCCAGCGCCTACCCGGCGCGCCCCCGGCCAGGCGCGATCTGAAAGACCCTTTTGGAGCCCCACCATGCCAGACACCACGGCGACGCCGCCCGCAGCGTTGGACCACCACGCCGGCAGCACACCCTCGCGCCTGACCACCGTCAGCCTCGACGACAAATACACCGCGTCCTCCGGCGCCATCTTCCTGTCCGGCATCCAGGCGCTGGTGCGCCTGCCGATGATGCAGCGCCAGCGCGACCAGGCCGCCGGCCTGAACACCGCCGGCTTCATCTCCGGCTACCGCGGCTCGCCGCTGGGCGGCCTCGACGAGACGCTGTGGAAGGCCAAGAAGCACCTTGAGGCGCACCACGTGCAGTTCGTCCCCGGCGTCAACGAAGACCTGGCCGCGACGGCCGTCTGGGGCTCGCAGCAGGTCGACCTGATCGGCCCGGCCAAGTACGACGGCGTGTTCGCCATGTGGTACGGCAAGGGCCCGGGCGTGGACCGCTGCGGCGACGTCTTCAAGCACATGAACCACGCCGGCACCTCCAAGCTCGGCGGCGTGCTGCTGGTGGCCGGCGACGACCACGGCGCCTATTCGTCG
The DNA here is from genome assembly GCF_046115965.1 of Janthinobacterium sp. CG_23.3. Classification (NCBI taxonomy): domain Bacteria; kingdom Pseudomonadati; phylum Pseudomonadota; class Betaproteobacteria; order Burkholderiales; family Oxalobacteraceae; genus Janthinobacterium; species Janthinobacterium sp. CG_23.3. The sequence goes on from NZ_JBJXIB010000004.1 coordinate 18,754, forward strand.
ACCTTGCCGCACCAGTCCGACCACCTGTTCTCGGCCTCGATGATTCCGGTGCTGTACCCGTGCAACGTGCAGGAATACCTGGACCTGGGCATCCACGGCTGGGCCATGTCGCGCTTTTCCGGCTGCACCGTCGCCTTCAAGGCGCTCGCCGACACGGTCGAGTCGAGCGCCTCGGTCGACGCCGACCCGTTCCGCGTCGACGTCAAAATCCCGCGGGACTTCGTCATGCCCGAGGGCGGCCTGAACGCGCGCCTGTCGAGCATTCCGCTGGGCCAGCAGGCGCGCAACCAGGAAGCGCTGATGCAGGACTACAAGATCTACGCGGCGCTGGCCTACGCCCGCGAGAACAAACTCAACCACACGACGATCAACAGCCCGAACGCCAAGCTGGGCATCATCGCCTCCGGCAAGTCCTACCTGGACGTGCTGGAAGCGCTGGAGGAGCTGGGCATCGACGAGCAGATGGCGGCCGACGTCGGCATGCGCCTGTTCAAGGTGGCCATGCCGTGGCCGCTGGAACCGGACAGCGTGCGCGAGTTCGCCCAGGGCCTCGACGAGATCCTGGTGGTCGAGGAAAAACGCCAGATCGTCGAATACCAGTTGAAGGAACAACTGTACAACTGGCGCGACGACGTGCGTCCGCGCGTCATCGGCAAGTTCGATGAAAAGGGCGAATGGGTGGCGCCGCGCGGCGAGTGGCTGCTGACGTCGAAGGCCGATTTTTCGGTTTCGCAAGTGGCGCGCGTCATCGCCAGCCGCGTCTCGCGCCTGATCACGGACCAAGTGACCTGCGAGCTGATCAAGGCGCGCCTGGCCTTCCTCGACGCCAAGGACGCGGTCTTGAAAAAGGCCGTCAACACGCCGTTCCGCCCGGCCTTCTATTGCTCCGGCTGCCCGCACAACACCTCGACCAAGGTGCCGGAGGGCAGCCTGGCGCTGGCCGGCATCGGCTGCCACGTGATGGCCACCTCGATTTACCCCGACATGAACAAATTGACCACCCACATGGGCGGCGAAGGCGCGCCGTGGATCGGCCAGGCGGCGTTCTCGACGATCCCGCACGTGTTCCAGAACCTCGGCGACGGCACCTATTTCCACTCCGGCTACCTGGCGATCCGCGCGGCGATGGCGGCCAACGTCAACATGACCTACAAGATCCTCTACAACGACGCGGTGGCGATGACGGGCGGCCAGCCGGTCGACGGCCAGATCACCGTGCCGCTGATGGCGCAGCAAATGGCGGCCGAGGGCATCCAGCGCATCGCGCTGGTGACCGAGGACCTGGGCCGCTACAGCGACCGCGGCGCGCTGCCGGCGCGCCTGACGCTGCACGACCGCAAGGACATGGACGCGGTGCAGCGCGAACTGCGCGAGGTCAAGGGCGTGTCGGTGCTGATCTACGACCAGACCTGCGCGGCCGAGAAGCGCCGGCGCCGGAAAAAAGGCGAGTTCCCCGACCCGGCCAAGCGCATGGTCATCAACGAGGCCGTCTGCGAGGGCTGCGGCGACTGTGGCATCCAGTCCAACTGCACCTCGATCCTGCCGAAGGAAACCGAATTCGGCCGCAAGCGCACCATCGACCAGTCGTCCTGCAACAAGGACTACTCGTGCGTGAAGGGTTTCTGCCCGAGCTTCGTGACGGTCGAGGGCGGCGCGCTGAAGAAGACCAGGACCGGCGTCAAGGTTGACGCCAACAAGGACAACGCCGACGACGGCTTCGGCGCGCTGCCGGAACCGCTGCTGCCGCCATGCGACGCGCCGTATAACATCCTCATCAACGGTATCGGCGGCACCGGCGTCATCACCGTCGGCGCGCTGATGGGCATGGCCGCCCACCTCGAGGGCAAGGGCGCCTCGGTGCTGGACATGACCGGCATGTCGCAGAAAAACGGTTCGGTCACCTCGCACGTCAAGGTGGCCCGCTCGCCGGCGCACCTGCGCGCCCAGCGCATCGCCACCGGCGAAGCCGACCTGGTGCTGGGCTGCGACATGCTGACCGCCGGCGCCCAGGACGCCATCTCGAAGATGCGCCCGGGCCGCACCATGGCCGTGGTCAACCTGCACGAGCAGCCGCCCGGCACCTTCGCCCAGAACGCCGACTGGCAGTACCCGAGCGCCGAAGTGCGCGCGCTGATCAGCGAATCGGTCGGCGCCGCCACCCACAACAGCGCCGACTTCATCGACGCCACCAAGCTGGCCACGGCGCTGATGGGCGACTCGATCGCCGCCAACCTGTTCATGCTCGGCTACGCCTGGCAAAAGGGGCGCATTCCGCTGACCGAGGCGGCGCTGCTGCGCGCCATCGAGTTGAACGGCGTCGGCATCGCCTCCAACAAGAAGAGCTTCCTGTGGGGCCGCCGCGCCGCCGTCGACCTGAAGCGCGTCGAGAAGATCGCCACGCCAACCCAGTCCATCGTCGTGCAGATGCCGCAAAGCCTGGAAAACGTCATCAAGAAGCGCGTCGAGTTCCTGACCGGGTACCAGAACGCCGGCTACGCCGCCACCTACGAAGAGCTGGTCGGACGGGTGCGCGCGGCCGAGGCCAATCTGGCGCTGGGCAACAAGCTGTCGACCGCCGTCGCCAAGTACCACTTCAAGCTGATGGCCTACAAGGACGAATACGAAGTGGCGCGCCTGTACACCGACGGCCGCTTCGTCGAGCAGTTGCAGCAGCAGTTCGAAGGCAACTTCTCGCTGAAGTTCAACCTGGCGCCGCCGCTGTTCTCGAAGAAGGACGCCAAGGGCCACCTGGTCAAGGCCGAATTCGGCTCGTGGATGTGGAGCGCCTTCAAGCTGCTGGCCAAGGCCAAGGGCCTGCGCGGCGGCGCCTTCGACATCTTCGGTTACAGCGAAGAGCGCAAGATGGAACGCGCGCTAATCGTCGAGTACCGCCAGATGGTCGAGGCCCTGCTGGGCAAGCTGAACGCCGACAACCACGCGGTCGCGGTGGACCTGGCGAACCTGCCGGAGAAAATCCGCGGCTTCGGCCACGTCAAGGAAAAGGCCGTCGCCGAATACCGCGTCGAGAAGGCGCGCCTGCTGGCCAAGCTGTCGGGCAACGACCACCAGCACGCCGCCTGAGCCGGCAAAAAACCGCGGCGCCAACGCCGGGCTCAGACCGTCCGGGTCCGGCCCCGCGGTGGCGCCGCGGTTGTTCATCGCCGCCGCGCCCCGCCTCTGGTTTAACTTGACGTTTACGTTAACGTCATATAACTTACAACGACTCAGATCGCGCCCATTCCAAGGACATCATGAACGACCTTTCCAACGCCACCACCATCCCCGCCGCGCCGGAGCAACCGAAGCTGGCCAACAAGGTGCGCTTCGTCACCGCCGCCTCGCTGTTCGACGGCCACGACGCCTCGATCAACATCATGCGCCGCATCCTGCAATCGAACGGCGTCGAGGTGGTCCACCTGGGCCACAACCGTTCGGTCGACGAGGTGGTCACGGCGGCGCTGGCCGAGGACGTGCAGGGCATCGCCATCTCCAGCTACCAGGGCGGCCACGTCGAGTACTTCAAGTACATGATCGACCTGCTTAAGCAGCGCGGCGGCGCCCACATCAAGGTGTTTGGCGGCGGCGGCGGCGTCATCGTCCCCGACGAGATCGCCGACCTGCACGCCTACGGCGTGACGCGCATCTTCAGCCCGGAAGACGGCCAGCGCATGGGCCTGGTCGGCATGATCCAGTGGATGATCCAGCTGTGCGACATCGACCTGTCGACCTATTCGCCGACCTCGCTGGCGCCGCTGCGCGAAGGCGACATCGGCGCGCGCCACCGGCCGCTGGCGCAACTGGTCACGGCGCTGGAAAACGACAAGGCCACGCCGGCACTGCGCGCCGAACTGCTGGCCGCCGCCGCGACCTTGCGCGTGCCGACGCTGGGCATCACCGGCACCGGCGGCGCCGGCAAGTCGTCGCTGACCGACGAATTGATCCGCCGCGTGCGCCTCGACCAGGGCGACACGCTGAACATCGCCATCATCTCGATCGACCCGTCGCGCCGCAAATCCGGCGGCGCGCTGCTGGGCGACCGCATCCGCATGAACGCCATCAACCCGTGGGGCGCCGGCCAGCCGCGCGTGTTTATGCGCTCGCTGGCGACGCGCGAGGCCGGCTCCGAAATTTCGCAGGCGCTGCCCGACGTCATCGCCGCCTGCAAGGTGGCCGGCTTCGACCTGGTCATCGTCGAAACCTCCGGCATCGGCCAGGGCGACGCCGCCATCGTGCCGCACGTCGACGTCAGCATGTACGTGATGACGCCGGAATTCGGCGCCGCCTCGCAGCTGGAAAAAATCGACATGCTCGACTTCGCCGACTTCATCGCCATCAACAAATTCGACCGCAAAGGCTCGCTCGACGCGCTGCGCGACGTCGCCAAGCAGTACCAGCGCAACCGCGAAATGTGGACTAGGCGCCCCGACGAGATGCCGGTCTACGGCACCCAGGCGTCGCGCTTCAACGACGACGGCGTGACCGCGCTGTACCACGGCCTGCTGCCGTCGCTGGCGCGGTTCGGCCTGCAAACCAAGCCCGGCAAGCTGCCGCCGGTGGACGCCAAGCACTCCAGCGCCAAGCACGTCATCGTGCCGGCCGCGCGCAGCCGCTACCTGGCCGAAATCGCCGACACCGTGCGCGGCTACCACCGCCACACGGCCAAGCAGGTCGGCCTGGCGCGCGAGCGCCAGCAACTGACCGAGTCGAAGCGCATGCTGGCCGCCGCCAACAAGCCGGTGCTGGACTTCGACGGCCTGATCACCGAGCGCGAACACGCCCTCGACGCCAATTCGAAGAAGCTGCTGGCGATGTGGCCGGACATGCAGGCGGCCTACGCCGGCGACGATTACGTCGTCAAAATCCGCGACAAGGAAATCCGCACCCGCCTGGTCCAGCACACCCTGTCCGGCACCAGGATACGCAAGGTGGCGCTGCCGCGCTATGAAGACCACGGCGAGATCCTGCGCTTCCTGATGCTGGAAAACGTGCCCGGCTCGTTCCCCTTCTCGGCCGGCGTGTTCGCCTTCAAGCGCGAGGGCGAAGACCCGACCCGCATGTTCGCCGGCGAGGGCGACGCCTTCCGCACCAACCGCCGCTTCAAGCTGGTCTCGACCGGCATGGACGCCAAGCGCCTGTCGACCGCGTTCGACTCCGTCACGCTGTACGGCGCCGACCCGGCCGAGCGGCCCGACATCTACGGCAAGGTCGGCAACTCCGGCGTCTCCATCGCCACCCTGGACGACATGAAGGTGCTGTACGACGGCTTCAACCTGTGCAGCCCGAGCACCTCCGTCTCGATGACCATCAACGGCCCGGCGCCGACCATCCTGGCGATGTTCATGAACACCGCCATCGACCAGCAGGTCGACAAATTCGTCGTCGAGAACAAGCGCCAGCCGAGCCCCGACGAAGCGGCCAAGATCCGCGCCTGGGTGCTGCAGAACGTGCGCGGCACGGTGCAGGCCGACATTCTGAAGGAAGACCAGGGCCAGAACACCTGCATCTTCTCGACCGAGTTCTCGCTCAAGGTGATGGGCGACATCCAGCAGTACTTCGTGCACCACGAAGTGCGCAACTTCTACTCGGTGTCGATCTCCGGCTACCACATCGCCGAGGCGGGCGCGAACCCGATCTCGCAACTGGCGTTCACGCTGTCGAACGGCTTCACCTTCGTCGAAGCCTACCTGGCGCGCGGCATGCACATCGACGATTTCGCGCCCAACCTGTCGTTCTTCTTCTCCAACGGCATGGACCCGGAATACACGGTGCTGGGCCGCGTGGCGCGGCGCCTGTGGGCCATTTCGATGCGCGACAAATACGCCGCCAACGACCGCAGCCAAAAGCTCAAGTACCATGTGCAGACCTCGGGGCGCTCGCTGCACGCCCAGGAAATCGACTTCAACGACATCCGCACCACGCTGCAGGCCTTGATTGCGATTTACGACAACTGCAACAGCTTGCACACCAACGCCTACGACGAGGCGATCACCACGCCGACCGACGAATCGGTGCGCCGCGCGCTGGCGATCCAGCTGATCATCAACCGCGAATGGGGTCTGGCGAAGAACGAGAACCCGAACCAGGGTTCCTTCATCATCGACGAGCTGACCGACCTGGTCGAAGAGGCGGTGCTGCAGGAGTTCGAGCGCATCGCCGAGCGCGGCGGCGTGCTGGGGGCGATGGAAACCGGCTACCAGCGCGGCAAGATCCAGGAAGAGTCGATGCTGTACGAGCACCAGAAGCACGACGGCACCCTGCCCATCATCGGCGTCAACACCTTCCGCAACCCGAAGGCCGGCGACGCGCCGCAGAAAATCGAGCTGGCCCGCTCCACCGACGACGAAAAGCAGTCGCAGCTGACGCGCCTGGCGGACTTCCACCAGCGCCACGCCGACGCCGCGCCGGCCGCGCTGGCGGCGCTGCAGCAGGCGGCGATCGACAACGAAAACGTCTTCGAGCGCCTGATGGACGCCGTGCGCGTCTGCTCGCTGGGGCAGATCACCTCGACCTTGTTCGAGGTCGGCGGCCAATATCGTCGTAATATGTAGGAATTAACAAGCCGCCGCGCCCGCGGCGGCTTGCCTACGACACGACGTTAGCGCATTCACCGCTAATATGACGGAGATTGCGATGGCTGTTGCGCTGGGACCGATTCTGAAATTTTGCGGCGTCGACGACGACCTCTGGAGCGTCAGCGCGCTGGTAGTCTGCGGCGGCGGCGAACCCGCGCCGGCGGTGCTGGTCTACGACGGCGACAAATGGGATGCGATCGGCGCGGTCTCGCTCGGCGAGCGGCGCCAGCAAAAGAGCGGGTACACGGTCTGGCGTTACCGCTTCGCGATTGCGCAGAAAGCGGCGCAGCAGGAAATACGCTACACCGTCGGTAGCGTCGAGTATATCTTTATGGTGCCGCCCGCCGGCGGCGCGCCGACCTGCGCCTACACCTCCTGCAACGGCTTTTCCGACGCCAAGCTGATGAAGCAGGTGCAGGACAAGAACGCGCTGTGGACCACCATGCGGCTGCGCCACGGTGAGCGGCCCTACCACCTGCTGTTGATGGGCGGCGACCAGATCTATAGCGACAGCATGTGGCAGGAACTGCGCGGCCTGAAGACATGGGCCGGCCTGTCCGGCCGCGAGCGCAACGCCGCGCCCTTCCCCGACGAGTTGCGCGCGCAAGTCGACGGCTTTTTCCTTGAAAACTACCTGGAACGCTGGAGCCAGCCGGAAGTGGCCGCCATGATGGCGAGCGTGCCGACGGTGATGATGTGGGACGACCACGACATCTTCGACGGCTGGGGCTCCTACCCGGCCGAGCAGCAGGCCAGCCCGGTGTACCAGGGCATTTACGCGATCGCCCGCGCGTATTTCCAGCTGTTCCAGCTGCACGCCAACGCCGCCACGCCGCCGCTGCCGCTGCTGCCGAACCAGCCCGGCTTCAGCTACGGCCTGCGGGTCGGCGGCTACGCCATCCTGGCGCTGGACCTGCGCAGCGAGCGCAGCAAAACCACCGTGATGGGCGCCGCGGCGTGGCACGCCGCCTACGCCTGGCTCGACAAGCAAAAAAATTGCGACCACCTGCTGGTGATGTCGAGCATTCCAGTGGTCCACCCCGACTTCTCGACGCTGGAAACGCTGCTGTGCGCCCTGCCGGGCCGGCAGGAACTGGAAGACGATTTGCAAGACCACTGGCTGAGCCGCTCGCACCGGCAGGAACGGCTGCGCCTGATCCACCGCCTGCTCGACTGGTCGGCCGGCACCGGCGGCCGGGTCACGGTACTGTCGGGCGACGTCCACGTCGGCGCCGTCGGCGTGATCCAGGCGCAGCGCCGCGACGTGCCGGCCAACGCCAACGTCATCAACCAGCTGACCTCGTCCGGCATCGTCCACCCGGCGCCGCCGGCGATGGCGCTGTTCTACCTCGAGCACGTTGGCGCCCGCGTCGAGACCGTCGACCGCGGCATCACCGCGACCATGTTTGAATTCCCCGGCACCTCGCACCGCTACATCGGCGCGCGCAACTTCCTCAGCCTGGAGCCCGACCTGCCGCAGCAGTCGGCGGAAAAGCGCATCTGGGCCAACTGGTGGGTCGAGGGCGAGGATCTGCCGTATACCAAGACCATCCACGTGGTCAAATAAGCAGGTCGGACTTGAGTGCGGCTTCCACGACAGCGCGCACTTCGCCCGGACGGTAAGACAATCCCTCGGCGCCAGCCCGCGCGAGCTGCGCGCCCCGGCGCGGCCGCCGCGCCCCCCCCTCCCGCACTCAATAAAATTCGCGCAGCGATGTCGTAATACGCGTATTTGTTGACGCATTACTCACGGCGCCCGCCACGCTTGTCTGCGAAGATTTGAGCCACATCGACTCCTCCGATCCACATAGGGCCCACACCATGTTCAGCTATAGCCAGCAAACCCTCCAAGCCGTCGACCCCGACCTGTCGGCCATCATCCAACGGGAACACGCCCGCCAGGAGCGGCACATCGAACTCATCGCCAGCGAGAACTACACCTCGCCGGCGGTGATGAGCGCGCAAGGCAGCCAGCTCACCAACAAGTACGCCGAAGGCTATCCCGGCCGCCGCTACTACGGCGGCTGCGAATTCGTCGACCAGGCTGAACAGCTCGCCATCGACAGGGTCAAGCGGCTTTTCGACGCCGATACCCATGGTTGGGCGGCCAACGTGCAGGCGCACTCGGGCGCGCAGGCCAACGAAGCCGTGTTCATGGCCTTTATGAAGCCGGGCGACACCTTCATGGGCATGAACCTGGCGGAGGGCGGCCACCTGTCGCACGGCATGGCGCTGAACATGAGCGGCAAGTGGTTCAACGCGGTCAGCTACGGCCTCAACGACAAGGAGGAAATCGACTACGACGCGATGGAGCGCAAGGCCCACGAGAGCCGTCCCAAGATCATCATCGCCGGCGCCTCGGCGTATGCGCTGCGCATCGATTTCGAGCGTTTCGCCAAGGTGGCGAAAGACGTCGGCGCCTTGCTGATGGTGGACATGGCGCACTACGCCGGTTTGATCGCGGCGGGCGAATATCCCAGCCCGATCCCGCACGCCGACATCGTCACCAGCACCACCCACAAAAGCCTGCGCGGTCCGCGCGGCGGCATTATCCTGATGCGCCCGGAGCATGAAAAGGCGATCAACAGCGCGATCTTCCCCGGCTTGCAGGGCGGCCCGCTGATGCACGTCATCGCCGCCAAGGCGGTCGCCTTCAAGGAGGCGCTGCAACCTGAATTCAAGGCATATCAACGGCAGGTGGTGAAAAACGCCGCGGCGCTGGCCGAGACGCTGGTGCAACGCGGTTTGCGCATCGTTTCGGGCCGCACCGAAAGCCACGTCATGCTGGTCGACCTGCGCGCCAAGGGCATGACCGGCAAGGCCGCCGAGGCGCTGCTGGGCCGGGCCCACATCACCGTCAACAAGAACGCGATCCCGAACGACCCGGAAAAGCCGCTGGTGACCAGCGGCGTGCGCCTGGGCTCGCCGGCCATGACCACCCGCGGCTTCAAGGAGGCCGAGGCGCGCCAGGTGGGACACCTGATCGCCGACTTGCTGGACCACCCGGACGACGAGGCGCTGATGGTACGCGTGCGGGCGGCCGTGGCCGAACTGACCGCCGCCTTCCCCGTGTACGGCTGAACACCATGAGCCACTCCATGTCACTCAGCGTTTTCGACCTGTTCAAAGTCGGCATCGGCCCGAGCAGTTCGCACACCGTCGGACCGATGCGCGCCGCCTGCATGTTCGCCGGCGCGCTGCGCGACGGCGGCTGGCTGGACGCCGTGCAGCGCGTCCGCTGCGAACTCTACGGCTCGCTCGGCGCCACCGGCAAGGGCCACGGCAGCGACCGGGCCGTGCTGCTGGGTTTGGAAGGCGAAGCGCCCGACCTGATCGATCCGGACGCCATCGCGCCGCGGGTGCAGCGCGTGCGCGAGTCGCGCAGCCTGAATCTGCTCGGCTCGCACCCGGTCGCGTTCGACGAACGGGAAGACTTGCTGTTCCTGCGCAAAAGCCTGCCCTTCCACCCCAACGGCATGCGCCTGTACGCCTACGACGCCGGCGGCGCGACCCTGCTGGAGAAAACCTACTTCTCGGTCGGCGGCGGCTTCGTCGTCAACCAGGACGCGCAGGGCCAAGCGGCGCTGCTGCCACACCAGCAAAGGGTTCCCTATCCGTTTTCAAGCGGCGACGAGTTGTTGCAGCGTTGCCGCGACAGCGGCCTGTCCATCGCCCAGCTGATGTGGCACAACGAGCTGACCTGGCGCGACGCCGACGCGGTGCGCGCCGGCCTGCTGCACATCTGGGGCGTCATGCAGGCCTGCGTGCGGCGCGGCATCGCCACCGAGGGCGTGCTGCGCGGCGGCTTCAAGGTCAAGCGCCGCGCCGCCGACCTGTACCGCGACCTGACGGCGCATCCCGAGGCGGCGTTGAGCGACCCACTGCAAATCATGGACTGGATCAACCTCTACGCCCTCGCCGTCAACGAGGAAAACGCCGCCGGCGGCCGCGTCGTCACGGCGCCCACCAACGGCGCCGCCGGCATCGTGCCGGCGGTGCTGCATTACTACACGCGCTTCGTGCCCGGCGCCAACGACCAGGGCGTCGTCGACTTCATGCTGACCGCCGCGGCGATTGGCATCCTGTACAAGGAGAACGCCTCCATTTCGGGCGCCGAGGTGGGTTGCCAGGGCGAAGTCGGCGTGGCCTGCTCGATGGCCGCCGGCGCCCTGGTGCAGGCCATGGGCGGCTCGCCCGAGCAGGTCGAAAACGCCGCGGAAATCGGCATGGAGCACAACCTCGGGCTGACCTGCGACCCGGTCGGCGGCCTGGTGCAAATCCCCTGCATCGAACGCAACGCCATGGGTTCGGTCAAGGCCATCAACGCCGCGCGCATGGCGCTGCGCGGCGACGGCACGCATTTCGTCTCGCTCGACAAGGTCATCAAGACCATGCGCGAGACCGGCGCCGATATGAAAACCAAATACAAGGAAACCTCGCGCGGCGGGCTGGCCGTCAACATCGTTGAGTGCTGATACCCGGAAGCTACTATGCAAAAATTTTCTATCTGGTCGCTGCTGCGCAACAGCATGTCTTACCACGAGGGCTGGGAAAAACAATGGCGCTCGCCCGATCCCAGGCGTGAATACGACGTGGTCATCATCGGCGCCGGCGGCCACGGCCTGGCGACGGCGTATTACCTGGCCAGGGAGCACGGCCTGCGCAATATCGCGGTGGTCGAACGCGGCTACCTGGGCGGCGGCAACACGGCGCGCAACACCACCATCGTGCGCTCCAACTACCTGTGGGACGAATCGACGGCGCTGTACGAAAAGTCGATGAAGCTGTGGGAAGGGCTGTCGCAGGAGCTCAACTACAACGTCATGTTCAGCCAGCGCGGCGTGATGAACCTGGGCCACAGCCTGCAAGACATGCGCGACATCGAGCGCCGCGTCAACGCCAACCGGCTCAACGGCGTCGACGGCGAGGTCGTCACGCCGGCGCAGATCAAGCAGATGATTCCCTTTATTAACCTGAACACCCGCTACCCGGTGCTCGGCGCGTCGCTGCAACGCCGCGGCGGCGTGGCGCGCCACGACGCCGTCGCCTGGGGTTACGCGCGGGCGGCCGACGCGCTTGGCGTGGACATCATCCAGAACTGCGAAGTCACCGGCATCCGCCGCAATGGCGGGGCGGTGGTCGGCGTCGAGACCGCCAAAGGCTTTATCCAGGCCAAGAAAGTGGCGATCGTCGCCGCCGGCCACTCCAGCGTGGTGGCCGGCATGGCCGGCATCCGCCTGCCGATCGAGTGCCGGCCGCTGCAGGCGCTGGTGTCGGAGCCGCTCAAACCGATTTTCCCCAACGTGGTGATGAGCAACGCCATCCACGCCTACATCAGCCAGTCCGACAAGGGCGACCTGGTCATCGGCGCCGGCGTCGACCAGTACAACGGCTACGGGCAACGCGGCAGTTACCACACCATCGAACACACGTTGCAGGCGATTGTCGAGATGTTCCCGCTGTTTTCCCGCGTGCGCATGAACCGCCAGTGGGGCGGCATCGTCGACGTCTCGCCCGACGCCTGCCCCATCATCGGGCTGACGCCGGTCAAAGGGCTGTACATCAACTGCGGCTGGGGCACCGGCGGCTTCAAGGCCACGCCCGGCTCGGGCTGGGCCATGGCGCACACCATCGCGCAAGACCGGCCGCACGCGCTCAATGAAGCGCTGTGCCTGGATCGCTTCCACACCGGCCGCCTGATCGACGAGCACGGCGCGGCCGGCGTCGCACACTAGGAATCACTACCATGTTACAAATCAACTGCCCCTGGTGCGGCGCGCGCGCCGAAACCGAATTCACCTGCGGCGGCGAAGGCGGCATCGTCCGTCCCGCCGCCAGCGACACCATGACCGACGCCGAGTGGGGCGACTACGTCTTCATGCGCCGGAACCCCAAGGGGCTGCACCACGAGCAGTGGCGCCACTCAAGCGGCTGCGGGCGCTGGTTCAACGCGCTGCGCGACACCGTGAGCTACCGTTTCGAGGCCGTCTGGAAGATCGGCGAGCCGGCGCCGGCGGCGGCCGCCGCCCATGTCCACGCCCGGGCCGCGCAATGAGCGCGCGCCTGTCCAGCGGCGGCCGGGTCAACCGCCGGCGCGTGCTGAACTTCACCTTCAACGGCCGCGCCTACCGGGGCCTGGAGGGCGACACCCTGGCGTCGGCCTTGCTGGCCAACGGCGTGTCGCTGGTCGCGCGCAGCTGGAAGTACCACCGCCCGCGCGGCATCCTGTCGGCCGGCGTCGAGGAGCCGAACGCCTTGGTGCAGTTGTTCGACGGCGCCCGCACCGTGCCCAACGCGCGCATGACCGAAGTGGCCCTGGTCGAGGGCTTGAACGCGCGCTCGATCCACGCCAGCCCGAGCGTCGAGTTCGACGTCAAGGCGCTCAGCGGCCTGTTCTCGCGCCTGATACCGGCCGGCTTTTATTACAAAACCTTCATGGCCTCGCAGGCGGCCTGGCACTTTTTCGAAAAGCACATCCGCGCCGCGAGCGGCCTCGGCACTTCACCCTCCGAGGGCGATCCGGACCGCTACGACAAGCGTTACGCGCATTGCGACGTGCTGGTGGTCGGCGCCGGCATCGCCGGCTTGACGGCGGCGCTGGCGGCGGGCCGCTCCGGCGCCCGCGTGATCCTGTGCGACGAACAGGCCGAACCCGGCGGCTGGCTGCTGTCGAGCAACGAGATGGTCGACCAGCTCGCGGCGGCGCAGTGGGTGGCGCGCGCGCTGGCCGAACTGGCCGCGATGCCCGAGGTCATCTTGTTGCCACGCACCACGGCCTTCGGCTACCTGGACCACGATCTGTTGGCGCTGGCCGAGCGCCGCGCCGACCACCTTCCGTCCGAACAGGCGCCGCTGTTCCGCGAACGGCTGTGGCGGGTGCGCGCCAAGCAAGTCGTGCTGGCCACCGGCGCGCACGAGCGCCCGCTCGTGTTCAGCAACAACGACCTGCCGGGCGTGATGCTGGCGGGCGCCGTGTCGATTTATGTGCGGCGCTATGCCGTGCTGCCGGGCCGCAACGCCGTGGTCTTTACCAACAACGACGCGGGCTACGACGCCGCCCTGGCCCTGAAGGACGCCGGCGCCGAGGTTCGGGTGGTCGACGCGCGCGCCACGGCTAGCGGCTCGCTGAGCCAGCGCGCCAAAAACGCCGGCATCAAGATCCTCGCCGGCCACGTCGTCACCGAGGCGCGCGGCGGCAAGCGCGTCAGCGCCGTCATGGTGCAGGCGATGGACGCGCAAGGACGTTTAAGCGGTGCCGCAAGCACGCTGGCCTGCGACCTGGTGGCCTTGTCGGGCGGCTTCAGCCCGGTGATCCACCTGCAATGCCAGGCCGGCAGCAAAGCCATATGGGACGAGCAACGGGCGGCCTTCTTGCCCGGCAAGCCGGCCCAATCGGAGCGCTCGGCGGGCGCCTGCCAAGGCATGCTGACCTTGCGCGACTGCGCCCGGGACGGCTTCGCCGCCGGCCTCGCCAGCGTGCAAAAGCTCGGCTTCACGGCCGTCGACAAGGGCGCCCCCAACGTCGCCTCAAGCGACGCCGGCGAGCTGCGCCCGCTTTGGCTGGTGCCGCACGCGCGCGGCGTGAGTCGCGCCCCGAAACAGTTCGTCGATTTGCAAAACGACGTGGCCGCCTCCGACATCCACCTCGCCATCCGCGAAGGGTTCGAATCGATCGAGCACGTCAAACGCTATACCGCGATGGGTTTTGGCACCGACCAGGGCAAGACCGGCAACATCAACGGCATGGGCATCGCCGCGCAAGCGCTCGGCAAGACCATTGCGCAGGTTGGCACCACCACCTTCCGCCCGAACTACACGCCGGTCACCTTCGGCGCCGTGGCCGGGCTGGAGCTGGGCGACGCGTTCGATCCGATCCGCACCACCCCGATCCACGAGTGGCACGTCAGGCATGGCGCGCTGTTCGAGGATGTCGGGCAATGGAAGCGCCCCTGGTATTACCCGAGGAACGGCGAGGACTTGCACGCGGCGGTCAAACGCGAGGTGCTGGCGGTGCGCAACGGCGTCGGCACGCTCGACGGTTCGACGCTGGGCAAGATCGACATCCAGGGGCCGGACGCCACCACGCTGCTCAACTGGGTGTACAGCAACGCCTGGTCCAAGCTGGAGATCGGCAAGTGCCGCTACGGACTGATGCTCGATGAAAACGGCATGGTCTTCGACGACGGCGTGACGGTGCGCCTGGCCGAACACCACTACCTGATGCACACCACCTCGGGCGGGGCGGCGCGCGTGCTGGCCTGGATGGAACGCTGGCTGCAAACCGAATGGCCGCACCTGAAGGTCTACCTGACCAGCGCCACCGACCACTGGTCGACTAGCATCGTGGCCGGCCCCAAGAGCCGGCCCCTGCTGAAGAAGATTTGCCGGGATATCGACTTCGACGACGCCGCCTTCCCCTTCATGTCCTACCGCGAGGGCACGCTCGCCGGCGTCAAGGCGCGCGTCATGCGCATCAGCTTTTCGGGCGAGCGCTGCTACGAGGTCAACGTGGCGGCCAACGACGGCCTGCGGGTGTGGGAGGCGATTCACGGCGCCGGCGCCGAGTTCGGTATCACGCCCTACGGCACCGAGACCATGCACGTGCTGCGCGCCGAGAAAGGCTACATCATCATCGGCCAGGACACCGACGGCTCGGTCAGCCCTATCGATCTCGGCATGGGCGGCCTGGTGACCAAGACCAAGGATTGCCTGGGCAAGCGTTCGCTGGCGCGCGCCGACACCCAACGCGCCGACCGCAAGCAGCTGGTCGGCCTGCTGACCGACGACCCGCGCTTCGTCCTGTCCGAGGGCGCGCAGATTTTGAACGACGCGCCGCGCACCATCCCGGCGCCCATGGTGGGCCACGTCACCTCCAGCTATATGAGTCCGACGCTCGACCGATCGATCGCGATGGCGCTCGTCAAGGGCGGTGCGAACCGGATGGGGGAACGCGTGCACGTCTCGATGCGCGACGGCCGCAGCGCCACCGCCACCATCACCAGCCCGGTCTTCCTCGATCCTCAATCGGAGCGTCAACATGCTTGAAACCCTACAGCGCGCGGCGCTACCCGGCGCCGGCTCGCCGGCCGCCACCACCGCCGCGTCGGACCGGGCCTTGCTGGCTGGCTGGCACACGGGACTGGCGATCGTCAACCTGCGCGGCAACGCCGACGACCCGGCGTTTCGCGCCGCGGTGGCGCAGGCGCTGAACCTGGAATTGCCGGTGCAACCCTGCACCAGCGTGGCCGACGCCGTGTTCCGGCTGGTCTGGGCCGGCCCGGACGACTGGTTTGTCGTCGGCCCCAAGGGCCGGGCGGCGGCCATCGAAACGCGGCTGCGCACGGCGCTGGCCGGCATCCACCACGCGGTGACCGACGTCAGCGGCGGGTATACCGTGCTGCACCTGAGCGGCCCGCCGGTGCGCGAGGTGCTGGCCCAGGGCTGCCCGTTGGACTTGCATCCGCGGGTGTTCCGAACCGGCTCCAGCGCCGGCTCGCTGTTCTTTAAAACCTCGGTCTGGCTGTGGCAAACCGACGCGGCGCCCACGTACGAAGTACTGGTGCGCAGCAGTTTCACCGCTTACTTCTGGCTGATGCTGGAGCGCGGCACGCAGGAGTGCGGCCTGGTCAGGCGCCGCTTTTTATGAACGCCAACCGTCCGCTACACGCGCTGCGTGCAGACGCCGACGGTAACGCCGGGCAGCAGGATCGGCTGCCACAGCACTTGCAACTGCGACGGCGGGGTACCGCCTAGCAGCGACAGCAGCATGTCGATCATCTTGGCGCCGGCCTGGCGCGGCTCCGGCTGGTCGATGGTGGTGACGTTCGAGCCGACCAGGGTGTCTTCGACGCTGCCCCAGACGATCACCGAGATGTCCTTGCCGATGTCGATGCCGGCGTCGAGCAGCGCGCGCACCGCCCCCACGCCGGACAGGTGGTTGTCGACGATGACGGCGGTCGGCCGCGGCGAACAGGCCAGCAATTGCTGCATGGCCTGGTAGCCGGTGCGGCGGTCCAGCGTGTTCTCGATCAGGTGGTGCGGGTCGATCGCCAAGCCGGCCGCGGCCATCGACCGCACGAAGCTGTCCTTGCGCTGGCGCGCGAAATTCAGTTCGAGCGGCGCGCTGACCAGGGCGATGCGCTGGTGGCCCAGCCCGAGCAGGCGCTCGACGCCGAGGCGGATGCCGGCCTCGTTGTCGTAGTCGAACCAGGCGTACGGCGTCTCGCTCCGGGTGCGGCCGTGGGCGACGAAGGGAAAGCCGGCCCGGCTCAGGTAGGCGATGCGCTCGTCGTGCACCAGGGTGCGGCCGACCACCAGGCCGTCGACGCGCTTGCCGCGCACCATGTGCTCGTACGAGGGCTGCTCGTTGTGCGGCGACACCGGGGCGATGATCAGGTTCATCTTCTTCGCCTCCAGCGCCTCCGACATGCCGGCCACGACGCCGAGGAACATGGCGTCGCCCAGGTCGGTCGGCAACAGCGGGTAGATGATGCCGACCACGTTCGAGCGCCCCACCGCCAGGCTGCGGGCCATTGGATTGGCCTCGTAGCCGACTTCCTTGGCGGCCGCCAGCACCCGCTCGCGGGTGCGGAAATTGACCTCCGGATAGCCGTTCAAAGCGCGGCTTACGGTCGTTTTCGACATGCCGAGGGCGATTGCGAGGCTCTTGAGATTCATTTGGGAACAGTCTGGATGTGGGCTTAGGATGTCGAAAAACCTAGCCCCGGGTGCCGATTATAGCCGACTGCCCGGCCTCCGCCTGCCCCTCTTCTACCGCCTTTTTGAAGAAAAACAACGTTATCAGCACAATTGAAATCGGCACCAGGGTCAGATAAAACGCGAAGTGGCCGCTAAAGTTCCCAAATACGTAGCCGGTGACCAGCGAACCGGTGGTGCCGCCCAAGGCCGAGAAGATCACCAGCAAGCCGGTCATCGACGAGTGCTGGTTCTTCGGCAGGGAGCTGAGCATGACCGAGTTGATGCCCGGGTAAATCGGCGCCATGAACAGGCCGATCAGCGGAAACAGGAAGGTCGCCACCGGCGCCGTGGCCCAGGTCACGTTCGGGTCGAGCACCACGTTGTGCGTCAGCGGCAGCGCCAGCAGCACCATCGCGGCCATGCCGATGACGCAGCCGTTCATGACCGGATACCAGTTCAGCTTGCGCATCAACACGCCGGCCGACAGGCGCCCGACGGCCAGGCAGGCGGCGAAGATGCTGGTCACTTCCACGCTCATGGCGGTCGGCAGTTTCAGGATTTCATTGTTAAAGGTGGGCAGCCAGGTGCCGACGCTCTGCTCGATCAGCACGTACAGGAAGGCGGTCAGCACGAATACGCACACCAGCGGCTTGAAGAACAGTTTGATCATCGCGGCGAAGTCTTGCGCAACGCTGCGCCCGGCCGGCAACTGCGCGCCGGCTTCGTCGAACGGGGTCGCCAGCAACAGCAGGAAGGTCAGTGCGCACAGCGCCGCCAGCGGCCAGTACACTTGCAGCCAGCTCTGCGACTTCGGGTCGCCGGAATCGATGAAGTAGCCGAACACCCAGTAGGCGCTGAGCACGCCGACCATGAAAAAACCCTCCAGCGTGTTCATGATGCTGGCGTGCTGGCGGCGGTCGTTGGCGATCAGGCCCAAGGTCGAATACACCGACACCTTGGTCAGCGCGAACGCCACGCCGACGCACAGGAATAGCATCTTGGTGGTCAGGAACGACGGCAGCAGGGGCATCGCGACGCAGGCGCCGGTGACGATGGCCAGCCCGGCCAGCATGGCCTTTTTGTAGCCGATGCGCGGCAGGAACGAGGCCAGCAGGAACGATACGACGGCGATCGGCAAGTCCTTGAAGCCCTCCAGCGCGCTGGCGCCGGCCTTGCTCACGTCATAGTTGCCGATGACTTGCAAAATCACCGTCCCGACGCTGTTGAGCAGGATGGCGAAGACGAAATAGATCAGGAACAGGATAAATAATATGCGTTGGTTTTTCACGGTGTCTCCGTAGGTTTGTCATATTGGTTTTTCTTATTATTGTATTTTTTAGTATGAGGAAAATTGATGTGGCGCCTTAGCTTACTGGTAGACGTTCAGGTCGAACCGGTCGAGCCCGGAAATGACCAGGTCGGCCTGCGTCAGCACCTCGGGCAGGCCGACGCCGAGCGCGTACATGCCGGCCGCCTTGATCGACGCCACGCCGGCCACCGCGTCTTCGACGCCGAGGCAGTCGGCCGGCGCCACGCCCAGTTCCGCCGCCGCCTTCAGGAAAATCTCCGGGTCCGGTTTGCCCCTGGCGATGCGCGAGGCGTCGACCACGTAGTCGAAGTCGCTGGTGATGCCGAGCCGCTCCAGCACCGTGAAGGCGTTCTTGCTGACCGAGGCCAGGCCGACCTTCATGCCGGCCGCGCGCACCTTCATCAGCGCCTCCATCGCGCCCGGCAGCAGGTTGTTGGCCGACATGGTCTCGATCAGCTGGCGGTAGTGCAGGTTCTTGGCCTCGGCCAGCGCCAGCTTTTGCGTCGGCGTGAACGCGCGCCCCGACGACGTCAGGATCAGGTCGAGCGATCCCATCCGGTCGATGCCCTTGAGTTGCTCGTTGAAGGCGCAGTCGAAATGCACGCCGACCGCTTCCGCCAACCGCTTCCAGGCCAGGAAGTGGTAGTGGGCGGTGTCGGTAATGACGCCGTCGAGATCGAAGATAACAGCTTTGAATCGGCTTGGACGCATGGTTTTTCCCCTTTGGTTTTACGCGCGCGACAGCACCGGCGCGGACAGTGTCAATTCAAGCGCCTCGGCGCGGTGCGCAAAACTCAGCGCCTCGCCCTGCAGCAGGCGGTACTCGGTGCGGCCGGGTTCGACCCGCACCTGCAGTAGCGCGCCCTTGAAGTGGATCTTGAAGGTGTAGTGGCGCCACTGCGCCGGCAGCGTCGGCGCGAAGCGCAGCGCGCCCTTGACCACGCGCATGCCGGCGAAGCCATAGGCCACGCCCATCCAGGTGCCGGCCATCGCCGCCGTGTGCACGCCGTAGTGGGTGTTGCCGTGGGTGTCGTCCAGGTCCAGCCGCGCGGTCTCCATGAAGAAGTCGTAGGCCTTGCGGTGGTAGCCGATCTCCGAGGCGATGATGCTGTAGATGCAGGACGACAGCGACGAGTCGTGCGTGGTGACCGGCTCGTAGTAGTCGAAGTCGCGGCGCTTGTCCTCCAGCGAGAATTCCTCGCTCAGCAGCAGCAGCGCCAGCACCACGTCGGCCTGCTTGCAGACCTGGTGGCGGTAGATCACCATCGGGTGGTAGTTCAGCAGCAGCGGGTAGTTTTCCTTCGGCGTGTTGGCGAAATCCCACACTTTTTTCGACAGGAAGCTGTCGTCCTGGGCGTGGATTTGCAGCGCCACGTCGTAGGGCAGCGCCATCAGGCCGGCGGCGCGGCGCCATTCCTCCGGCTCGGCGGCGTCCAGCGCCATCAAGCCGGCGATGCGCGCGAACTCGCCCGGCTGCGCCGCGGCGATGCGCGCGGCGACGTCGGCGGCGAAGTTCAGGTGCATGCGCGCCATCGCGTTGGTGTAGTAGTTGTTGTTGACCAGCGCCGTGTACTCGTCCGGCCCGGTCACCTGGTTGATGCAGAAGCGCCCGCCGCGGTCGTAGTTGCCGATGCCGAGCCAGATGCGCGCCGTCTCCATCAGGATTTCGGCGCCGCAGCGCAGCATATAGTCGTCGTCGCCGGTGGCCTCGAAGTACAGCTTGATCGAATAGGCGATGTCGGCGTTGATATGGTATTGCGCGGTGCCGGCCGGGAAGTAGGCCGAGCATTCCTCGCCCGCGATGGTGCGCCACGGATATAGCGCGCCCTTGTCGTGCGACATCTGGCGGGCCCGTTCGCGCGCCTTGCCCAGGCCGGCGTAGCGGTACTCCAGCAGTTTCCTGGCGATGTCCGGCTTGCTGTACAGGAAGAACGGGAAGATATAAATCTCCGTGTCCCAGAAATAGTGGCCCTCGTAGCCCTCGCCGGTGACGCCCTTGGCCGAGATGTTGGTCTTGCCGTCGCGCCCCACCGATTGCAGCAGGTGGAACTGGTTGAAATGGATGCCCTGCTGCAGCGCGTCGTCGCCGGCGATTTCGACGTCGGCCCGCTGCCAGAAATCGGCCAGGTACTGCGTCTGTTCCAGCAGCAGCGCGTCGAAGCCGCTCGCCTGCGCCTGCGCCAGCGCGTCGCGGCTGCGCCACATCAATTCCTTGGCCGGATAGTCGCGCGAGGAGTAATAGCAGCCGAACTTGGTCAGGCGCACCGCCTGCCCCTCGTCGGCCTGCACCTCGTAGGACTGCTCTAGGCGCTGGCCGTTTTTCAGCAGCCGCAGCGCGTGCGGGCCGGCGTGCCGCAACTCGGTCGCGGTGGCGCTGACCAGCGAGAAGCCGCTGTTGCCGGTGCGTTGCAACAGCGCCGAAAAATGTTCCTCCTGGTCGCTGTCGACCAGGTGCAGCGCCGGGCCGGAGACGGCCGAGCCGATGCGCGGGTCGTCGCCGGCCTCGAGGTTTTTGACGGCGCCGTCGAGGGTCGAGACCAGCCGCACGCGACCGAAGAAATTCAGCGGCGTCACCACGTATTCCATCGCGAACAGGTGCTTGTGCTCGAAGCACACCACGCGCCGGCTGACGATCGACACGCGCCGGCCCTTCTTCGACTTCCATTGCAGCGCGCGCTGCAGCACGCCGGTGCGGAAGTCCAGCGTACGCTCGTATTTTTCGACCGTGCCCTGCAGCAGGTCGAAGCGCTCGTCCTCGATCCACAGGCCGATGCCCTTGCCGTTGGGCACGTTGAGCATGAACTGGTTGGTCTTGGCCAGGCCGAACGCCGCCTCCGGATAGTGGATCGGCTCGGACTCGTAGAAACCGTTCAGGTAGGTGCCGTCGAGCGAGGTGCCGGCCGGTCCGCTGTAACCCTCCTCGTGGCTGCCGCGCAGGCCGATATAGCCGTTGCCCAGCGCGAACAAGGTTTCATCGAGAAAATGCGATTGCGTATCAAACGACGTCTCGCGGATGCACCAGGCATCGAGGGGATAGCTGTGTTTGGGCTTGGCGGACGGGTGCACGGTACATTCCTTTTACGCTGGGTTGAATAATTCAAACCGGTTTGAATTTTATGCAAAAAAGACAAGGCCGGTTTTGTTCGTGGTGTACTACAAGGAGAAACTACAGCAAGCGCGTCCCGTAGGTCGGCTTAGCCGGCACGGCGTCAGCCGACGCTCCGGCGCAAGCGAAGTCCCATCCAGCGCGCCGCGCCACCTCAATCAGGTCTGGCGCACCATCAAGGTGGTCGGCAGCATCTCAGACGTGACGTTGTCGCCGTGAATCAGGCCCAACATTTTTCGCGCCAACAGCACCCCGCCGTCGCGCAGGTACTGGTGCACGCTGGTCAGCGGCGGCACGAAGCTGGCGGCGCCGGGCGTGTCGTCGTAACCGATCACCGACACGTCCTCCGGCACCCGCAACCGCTTTTCGGCCAGCGCGCGGATCGCGCCCATCGCCAGCAAATCGCTGGCGGCGAACAGGCCGTCGAACCCGGCCCCCTTCTTTTTCAACAGCGCCGCGACGCTGTCGAAACCGGCCTCGAAGGTGAAGGCCTTCGGGCGCACGATATGCACCATCGCCTGGCCGCCCATTGCCTCGATGAAACCGGCGCAGCGCTCTTGCACCTCGGCATGGTCGACGTCGCCGAGGAAAATCAACTGCTTGCGGCCCTGTTCGAGGAAGCGCTTGGCGGCGCTGACGCCGCCCTTGCGGTTGTCGCTGCCGACCACGATGTAGTCGGCGCCGGCCTCCGGCGCGCCCCACACCACCAGCGGCAGGCCGGCCTTCTGCAGGAAGCGCACCGCCTCGCCGTGCGAACCCTGGCCCAGCAGGATCAAACCGTCGGCGCCCTGCACCGGCGCGGTGTCCATCAACTGCTTCGAGGTCAGCACCACGCTGTAGCCGGCCGTCGTCAGCTCCTGCGTGATACCGCCGAGCAGCTCAAGCGGATACGGGTCCGACATCGGCCGGCCCTTGACGGGCGTCATCTCGACCACCACCGCCACCGAGTAACTGCGGCGCATGCGCAAATTGCGCGCGCTCACGTTCAAGCGGTAGCCCTGCTCATTGGCGATCCGGCGCACTTTCTCGCGCGTCTCCAGCGTCACCAAAGGGCTGTCGCGCAGCGCCCGGGAAACCGTGATCTTGGAGACCCCGGCCAGGCGGGCCAGGTCTTCCATCGTCAGGCCGGACTCGCTTTTGCGCACACCGATGTTGTTCGAAGGCATTCATCACTCTTTGGTTGGTACGGAACTGTAGCAGGACTGCGGACGCATTATGACAGGTTTTTGCAAGTTGTCTCATTTAATGACATCGATATCATTTGGATTGACATCGATATCATTTCTTGATTCAATGGCCATTCTTTCGCATCCGCCAAAAATCCGGCGGGTCCGCCGCAGACCGGCGGGAGTGCGCAAGATGGGGACGGGAACCGCCTGGGGCGCCGTCCGGGAGACGACAAATGATTACAAAAAAAGAAGGTATGCATATGAAAAGCCACAACACCCTCGCGCTGTCCGCGGTGACCCTCGCCGTGCTGACACTGATCAACCAGCCACAAGCCCAGGCGCAGAACGCCGAGGCGGCCGCGCCGGCCAAGGACGCGCTCGCCGCCGAAGTCCAGCAAGTCGTCGTCACCGGCACCTCGGCCGCCGGCGGCGTGCGCAAGATCGACTCCTCGTACTCGATTACCACCGCCAACGAAGAACAACTCAAATCGGCGGCGCCCAGCAGCACCGCCGACATCATGAAACTGGTGCCCGGCGTCTACGCCGAATCGACCGGCGGCCAGTCCGGCGCCAACATCGAAGTGCGCGGCTTCCCGTCCGGCAGCGACTCGCCGTTCGTCTCGGTGCAAATGAACGGCAGCCCGATCTTCCCGCCGCCGACGCTGTCGTTCTACGAAGGCTCGTCGGTGTTCCGGCTCGACGACACCATCGAGCGCGTCGAAGTGCTGCGCGGCGGCCCGAGCACCATCTACTCGAACGGCCAGCCCGGCGCGACCATGAACTTCATTCTGAAAAAAGGCGGCGACACGGCCGAGGGCAGCGTGCGCGCCACCACCGGCACCGGCAACACCCGCCGCGTCGACGCCTTCTACAGCGGCAAGCTCGGCGAAGGCTGGTACGCCTCGCTCGGCGGCTTCTACCGCGTCACCAACGGCGTGCGCGACGCGCAATTCCGCGCCGACGACGGCCGCCAGCTGAGCGGCACGCTGACGCGCAAACTTGCCCAGGGCGAAGTGAGCATCTACGCCCGCGCCACCCGCGACAAGAACGCCTTCTACACCGGGGTGCCGCTGATCTCGGCCGACAACGGCCACAGCATCAGCGCCTTCCCCGGCTTCGACCCTTTGAAAGGCACGCTGATGAGCGCCGAAATGCGCCAATTCACGCTGGAAACGGCGCCCGGCACGACGCTGGCGCGCGACTTGGCCGACGGCCGCGGCCTGAAGGCGAGCCTGCTGGGCGCCGAATACGAGCAGAAAATCGGCGAATGGAACGTGACGAACAAGTTCAACCACTTCGACGGCGACCTGAACACCATCTCCATGTTCACCGGCAACAACCCGCTGTCGATGGCGGACTACAACGCCGCCGCCATCCGCTCGGCCAACGGCAACGCCGCCGTGGTCGCGGCCGCCGGCGGCCGCTTGGCCGGCTCGGCCGCGGCCAGCTATCTGAACGGCGCCGCCGTGGCGGCCGGCCAGCAAGTGGTGCAGGCCGGCCTGTGGTCGGTGGAAAAGAAATTGAAATCGCTCAGCGACGAGCTGCGCGTCAGCCGCGAACTGTTCAAGGACAACACCGTCACGGTGGGCGCCTACCTCGCCGACTACTCGTCCGACGACGTCTGGTATCTGGGCAACAGCCACCTGATGAGCGCGGTGCCCAACGCCAGTCTGATCAACGTCAAGCTCGACAACGGCGCCATCGTCGCCAACCGCGGCAAGGAAGGCCCGATCAACTACGCGCCGGTGGCCAGTTACGACGGCCGCAACACCGCCCTGTTCCTGGCCGACGAATGGAAAATCAACGACCGCGTCAAGGTCGACGCCGGCTTCCGCCGCGAGCGCCAGCGCCTCAACGCGAGCATCTCGAACCTGCGCTCGGGCGACACCGACGGCAACCCGCTGACGCTCTACAACAACAACACCTCGATGCCGTCGGGTTCGAACACCGCGATCAGCCGGACCGACTCGGCCAATTCCTTCACCGTCGGCGGCAACTACAAACTGGCCAAGGACAGCAGCGTGTTCGTGCGCGCCAACACCGGCCACACCTTCGTCTCCTTCGACGACCTGCGCGGCGCCGGTAGCCGGGCCACGGCCAACGACCGCAGCGTATTGCCGACGCCGAAAGTGACCCAGTTGGAAATCGGTTTCAAGACCGCCAGCAAGTTCTACAGCGCCTACGTGAACGCCTTCCACACCGAGTTCAAGGGCATCGCCTTCTCGCAAATCCTGGCCAACGGCACCACGCTGAACTCGGTGAGCGGCTCCAGCGGCAACGGCCTGGAATTCGAAGTGGCGGTGCGGCCGCTGCAAAACCTGCAAATCGCCCTGACCGGCGACTACCAGGTGTCCAAATACAAGGACAACCCGGCCACCGCCGACAACACCGTGCAGCGCCAGCCGAAACTGCAATTTCGCCTGACGCCGACGTACACCATACCGCTGGGCGACAACGCGCTGAAACTGTACGGCACCTACACCTCGATTGGCGAGCGCTGGGCCGACCAGGCCAACCTGCAATACCTGCCGGCCTACCGCACGCTCGACCTGGGCATGCTGGCCTCGATCGGCGGGAACATCGAACTGCGGCTCAACGCGACCAACGTCAACAACACCATCGGCCTCACCGAAGGCAACTCGCGCCTGACCACCGGCGGCAGCGGCCCGATCAACGCCCGTCCGCTGTTTGGCCGCGCGATCGAAGCGTCGGTGCTGTACCGCTTCTAAGCCTTAGCGCCAGTTTCACTCCGAAGTACCTTTTGCAAGGCTATCCAGCCTTGCTTTTTTTTGCCCGCCAACAAGGCGTCGAGCGTCACTGGGCGAATTCTTGTTCGACGACTGTGAGCCACCATTTCCGGCCCGGGTCCGGCTGCCGCAGGTTGACGGTTTCACCCATTTCGGGGGTGGCGATCGCCACGCCGCGCTTGGCCGCCAGCGCGACGATGCGGTCGAACGGTTCGTGCCAGATGTGCAGGCCAAGGTCGAAGGTGCCGTTGTGTACCGGCAGCAGCCATTTCCCCTTCAGGTCCAGGTGCGCCTGCAAGGTTTCTTCCGGCTGCATGTGGATGTCCGGCCATTGTTTGTCGTAGGCGCCGGTCTCCAGCAGGGTGACGTCGAAGGGGCCGTATTGTTCGCCGATTGTGCGGAAGCCGTCGAAGTAGCCGGAGTCGCCGCTGAAGAACACGTTCAGGTCGCGCTCTTGGATGACCCACGAGGCCCACAGGGTCTTGTTGCCGTCGAACAGGCCGCGGCCGGAGAAGTGCTGCGACGGCGTCGCCACCAGTGTGACGCCGGCGATGCTGGTCGATTGCCACCAGTCCATCTGGCGCACCTTGGCGGCCGGCACGCCCCATTCGATCAGGGTGTCGCCCACGCCCAGCGGCGTGACGAAGTGCTCGGTCTTGGCCGCCAGTTCGAGGATGGCGGCGTGGTCGAGGTGGTCGTAGTGGTCGTGCGACAAGATCACGCCCTTGATCGGCGGCAGGTCGGCGATGCTGATCGGCGGCTGGTGGAAGCGCTTCGGGCCGGCCCACTGCACCGGCGAGGCGCGCTCGGAAAACACCGGGTCGGTCAGCCAGAAATTGCCGTTGAGTTTGAGCAGCATGGTCGAGTGGCCCAGGCGGAACAGGCTGTGGTCGGGCGCCGCCAGCAGTTGCGCCCGGCTCAGCGCATGCACCGGAATCGGCTTGCTCGGCACGGTGTGCGCCGGTTTGTTGAACAGGAACGTCGCCATCAGTTTCATGGTCTTCATCCAGCCCAGCTTGTGGCGCGGCGCCGCGTTGCGGTATTTGCCGTCCTGCCGCTGCGATGCCGGCGTGGCAAAGGCGCGGTCGAGGGCGAGGTCGGCGGCGGGTGCGGTGGAATAGCGCATGGTGATCAAGACTCCCAGAATGAGACTGCGGCGCAGGATGGCGCGCAAATGTGTGCTTGAAATTTATATACACTACACAGTGTAGTTCCTATTTTAAGCAAAGTAAACCGGCGGGTGTAAAATACTTGTTCACCTATCGCAGAATGCTTCCCATGTCATCACCACAACGCCTAACCGACCGCAAGCGCCTGGCCATCGTCGACGCCGCCATTGCCGAGTTCCGCGCCAACGGCTTCGAGGCGACCAGCATGGACAAAATCGCCGCCACCGCCGCCGTGTCGAAGCGCACCGTGTACAACCATTTCCCCAGCAAGGACGAGTTGTTCTCCGAAATCCTGACGCGCCTGTGGGACAACAGCGCCACGCAGCCGCCCGTGCCCTACCGCGCCGACGCGCCGATGCGCGGGCAGTTGCTGGCACTGATGTGGCAAAAGATGCAAATGCTGACCGACGGCAATTTCCTTGACCTGGCGCGGGTGGCGATCGCCGAAACCATCCATTCGCCCGAGCGGGCCCAGGCGATGGTGGCGAAAATCAGCGAGAAGGACAGCGGCATCAGCAACTGGATCGGTGCGGCGCAGCAGGACGGCCGCCTGAAGCCGGCCGATGTGCAGTTCGCCTCGCACGTGCTGCAGGGGCAGTTGAAGACCTTCGCGTTCTGGCCACAGGTGACGCTGGGCCTGCCGGTGCCGGACGCGGCCATGCAGCGGCAGATCGTCGAGACCGCCGTCGACATGTTTTTGGCCTATTACGCCTAGCTTCTTCGCCGCTTGCGCCTAGGCGAAGCACACCGCGTACACCGGTGGCAGCGTGGTTGACACCGTCTGCCAGTGTTCGCCGCCGTTCGCCGACAGCCAGACCCCGCCGGTGGTCGAGCCCATCACCAGCGTGCGGCCGTCGCCGGCCACCGCCAGGCCGTGGCGGTACATCAAATCGTAGCAATGCTCCTGCGGCAAGCCGCTGCGGAAAATCGAGAACGATTTGCCGCCGTCGCTGGTGCGCGTGACGGCCAGCGCGGCGGCGACCGGCACGCGCAAGGTGTCGGCGGCGGCCGGCACGAACCAGGCGACGTCGCCGTCGCGCGGATGGACCGCCACCGCAAAACCGAAATTCGACAGCGGCACCTCGCGCACCTCGTCCCATTGCCTGCCGTCGTCGGCGGAGCGCCAGATGCCGTTGTGGTGCTGGCACCATAGCAAGTCCGGCGCGCCGTCCGAGCGGACGATGCGGTGCGGGTCTTGCACCGCCTCGTTCTCGTCCTGTTCCGGCGGCATGTAATCGGCGCGCATGCCGGTCGCGCTCAAGCTCCAGCTGGCGCCGCCGTCGGCGCTGCGCCATACCCCGCCGCAGGACACGCCGACCAGCAGCTTGCGGCTGTCGCGCGGATCGACGCAGATGCTGTGGATGCCCGGCGTGTCGTAGCCGCCGCCGAACCATTGCGCGCGCTGCGGCACGTTCCACAGCGCCTCCACCAGTTGCCACGAGTCGCCGCGGTCGGCCGAACGGAATAGCCCGCCGGGCAGCGTGCCGGCCCACAGCACGCCCGGCTCGTCGGCGCCGCCGGCGGCCAGCGACCAGATAAAGCGCAACTTCCACTCGACCGTGTCGGCGCTGTCGTCGGGCTTGGGCGGATAGGCCGGCGTGGCGATTTCGGTCCAGGCGTCGCCGCCGGCGTCGCGCCGGTGCAGCTTGGCGCCGAAGTGGCCCAGGTTCAGGGCGGCATACAAGGCGCCGTCGCGCGGGTCCGCCAGCACCATTGAGACCGGGTCGCCGAGGAAGGACAGCGCAGCCAGCCGCCAGTGGCCGGTGTCGACGGCCAGTTCAAACAAACCCTTGCGGGTGGCCAAATAAGCGCGTTCGGTCATGACTAGCCTCCAGAGAGTGCTTGCAGGATGTACACCTTGCTGTCCGCATGCAGCGGATCATTCAACAGGATACGCTCGTGGCTGCGCAGACCGTCGATAAAAATCACGACGTTGTCGCGCAAATGGCCCTGCTCGTCGAGCACGTAGCCGCGCAGCCGGGGATGGGCGGCGAAGGCCGCGTCCAAGCCGGCGCGCAAGTTCGCAGCGTCGGTCCGCACCAGCGGCAGCGCCATGAAGCGCGCCAGTTGCTGCGTGAAATGAAGTTGCGCCATCCCGCCTCCAACCGTGGCGCGGCGCAGGCGCGCCGCGCTAGAGCAAATTCTAGCGCGAATCACGGCCGCGCCGATGTCACTTTGCCATAAAATGGGGCCACGTGGATAACCGGAGCCGCCTGATGTCGATTACCCCGCAACAACTCGAAATACTCATGCAGGAAGTGGAGCTGAGCGACCCGATCGACTTCGCCGACCTGCCCTTCAACGACCAGGAATTGCGCGGCCTGATCGCCAACCACCTGTGTGAGATGGCCGCCGCGATGGAAAGTTTCAGCGAGGAAGACCGCAACCTGGCCTTGCTGGCCGTGGCCGCCAAACTGGTGCTGGAAAACCTGGTGCTGCACGTCCAGTTGCTGCGCCAGCACGGGCTGCCGATGAGCGACAGCGTCGAGGCGCTGCTGCTGCGCCTGCGCGGCGGCGCATAACCGGCGCGGCGCTTATTGCCGGGGGACGGCGCGCGCCGGTCCTTCCCTTCTAGCGCTTCCTGGCGCCGGGCGCTTCCAGCGTCACATCCGATTCCGCCAGCGCCACGCAGGGCAGGATATAACCGTCGCGTTTTTCCTCCCGGCTCAAACCCGGCCACTCGACGCGATAGCCGACGCGGCCGTCGAGCATGCGGCACAGGCAGGTGCGGCAGGTGCCGTTGCGGCAGGAGCTGAGCAGGCGCACCCCGGCCTGCTCGGCGGCGACCAGCAAAGACTCGGCGGCGCCGGCCTCGAACTGCCAGCCCTGCGGCTCAATTTTTACGGTGAATGTTTCGCTCATGGCCGACAGTGTAGCAAGCCGGTGCAGATGTGCGATCACGGAAGTAGCGCTTAACAAACAGCGTACGTTCGGTGGTGCATTGAATTAGGGGAAAAACTGGTGCGGCTGGCGGGGATCGAACCCACGACCCTTGGCTTCGGAGGCCATGCCGCTCATCTATGGGACGCCGCGCTGTTGCTGCAACTCCTTGATTCTACAGAGTATAGCAACCGGCAACAAAAGGCAACAATGGGCACCAATGGGAAGAAAATACCCCTGTTTTCTTCCCAATTTCTCCCCAATTTCTCCCCAAGATTTCTCCCCATCTTCTAGCCGGAGTCTTTCTCGGCCGACAGAAGTGCCTTCAACGCGGCGACTTGGGTTGCGCTCTTCTTTGCCTGACTCTTCTTGAACCGCGTCAGATTCTCCAACTTCCATCGCAGGGCCGGAAGCGTCTGGACATCCGGATTCGGCAAGAGGGTCCAGTCTGGATTGGCATCGGCTAGGCTGACCAGGAACTCGCGATGGTGGCTGGTTAATTTTTCCATCATATCGCGGCGCAGCCGGCTTCGCGTTTCCAGCAGGACCTCAAGTGAAGGCGGTTCTGCCTCAGTCATGCCGATGAACTGGTCTTCGTAGATTTGACGGAGGTCAAGGTCGTTGCCACCCAAGACTTCGTGGGTTGGGCGATTGTGGCCCGCAAGGTAAACGACGAAGCAATCGACCATGGCCGATGTCAGTCCACCGTTTTGGTAGAGCAGCCAAACGTCAAACAAGTCTCGAGGGTGCTGTCGGTCCAACGCAGCTACAAGCTTGCTCGCATAAAGTTCATCGTGGTCGAAAATTGGCGCGAAGACTTGGATTCCAAACTGTTTGACCACGGCTGCCGAAACAGACTGGCGTGCTGTAACGGGCAGAACCGTACCTCTGAAAACGGTGTTGACCTCGATTTTCAGGGTAAGGCCGTCTCGGCCTTCCATGACCAGCAATTTCGACTCCGGCTCGTTTCCGACTCGCACCGGCCTCGCCTTCAGTCCTCGGGCTTCCAGCCTGCTCGCGATGTCCTGGAGCGCCTTCGCTATGGTCGCTAACGCGACGTCCCTGGGTTCGGTTCCGTTGAGGTAGACAAGGTCGATGTCGACGGACAACCGCGGCGCCTCCTGGACGAACAAATTGATGGCAGTACCACCTTTGATGGCAAATTGGCCATCGACGAAAACGTCCGGAATTACGTCCAACAACAATCGGACAGTGTTGATATAAATGGCGTCGAGCATGATTACTTTATTGTAAGGCGAGTGCCGTCCTGAAGACGGCGCGTCCATCGCGTGTTGCTTCCAAGATTCAGGCTAAATCGTTCGCGCAGGGAAACGACATCAATGGCGTTTGTTTGTTGCGCAAACTGCAGAAACAAGCGAACAGTTTTTATGCGAGTGCATGCCGCCAACAGTGCGCCGACCACTTCCAGGCGCATGCTGGAAAAGGACTCGAATAAGTGTGTCGCTTCCTCCAAGTCCTGCGTGACACCGACTTCGTTCAAGACTTCCAGCAGCGCGCGTTCGCGGGTCGAAACGTACAGACCGGCAGCATGGTCCGAAACCAGTGCATATCCATCATCGTCGAGAAGCGGCCTGAGCAAGTCTACGTCAAACAATGCGCGTTGGTGGTAACGCGCTGGGAAACGCGAAGTGAACCAATCTGGCAGCGTGAGACGTTGGGTTCCCCACAACTGGATTCTTGAACGAGAACTAACGTTATGACGTATTCCTTGCCATGAAAGTGCGGTCTTTCCACCAACGTGCAGACCGGGGCTGCGCTTCTGTAAGTACAACAGACAGTCGTCGAGCTGTAAGGTGTCGTTGGGATATGCGTAGGTCCCCTGCTCCAAGCGCTCCAGCCAGCCGTTCTTCGCATACTTGGCGGCCAGGGCTGGAGATATCCCATATTCCGCTAGCTCGGACAATCCAAAGGGTTGCCCGTGATGCAACCCTTGAAGGAGCAGTTTGAGTAACGAATGTCGAGAATTTGGCCTCATGGTTAAATTTTACAACATAAAGCAAACATAAAAATTTGAATGTTTGATTTTTGCTTCAGAATTCACCCCATGGATGAATCTTACGACAAAATGCAAACATCAAGCCATTCAGTCACTTCGGCCTCCAATCTTTCATCCTGGCATGAGAATGTACTGAGCATTTGCTTCCACCTTTGGCTCAGCGGCAACGGACCACGCGCCAAAGGGCAACATCCTAGGGCTGGTAATAGCACCGGGCATCCTCAGGCAATATGAGGTAGCACCAACCGTATACCAACTGCCCATAGCCGAAAAAGTCCCGCGGGCGACGTTCGGCCGACGAGCGCAACAAGAGCATCTTCGAGCACCCCCCGTTGTCACGCACAGAACATACATCCAAAGCATTCCGCAAATTTCAGAAAATATGTTGCCACATGGAATTTGTTGTGGCATAGTTCATCTCACTCCCTGTTTGAGAAACCGTATAACAGCGCCCACAACGCGGCGTTGGCTGAGCCCTGCTGCTCAATTATTCGGTTCTTTCAAAATCTGGCGAGACCGGTCCATAGCCCGGAGCAAAAACTCCCGCTGACCTGAAATCAAGGTGCGCCCCCTCAGCGCACAAACACCCTTCCCTACCAAACGCACCGACCCTAGCCAGATTCCTTTGGCCAGGGCTGCACGTCCAGTCTTAGATTTACTAGCGCCCCATCGGGGCGCTTTGCATTTCCAAATCAGCGCGTTGAGACAAATCTGCCTCCGTGCCCCCAACTACAAGGAACTAGAAAATGATTAACAAGCAAGCCATCGACACCATGAATCAGATGCTGACTCTCATCAATAAATACGGAGCCGATGCAAGCCCTGACGTCGAAACGGTTGCGTCCAGCGAAAATCGTCGCCGCGCATTCCTCATAACGAAGATGTTAGCCAGCTTTGCGCAGCGTGTCGCCGACAGCGACATGAACTATCTCCGTTTCGATGACGTCGGCGCGACAAATGCAGAGCGCCGCCGCTGCCATCAGATTGCTAGGCAACTGGACCGCGGCTTTATGCGGGAGGTCATCCAGTTCCAAAAGCTTGCTGAAGAATTCGAGAGCACTCCGGTCTGCAGCAACGATAGAACCGACAATGACATCGCTCTCGAACTTGAATGCCTCTTATATGATGTTCAAGTCCTTCGCCAGTTGGACGCAAAAATCGCTGACGTTGCGGGAGTTAAGTTGACAAAAAGTGAGGTCAAACTGCAAAACGAAAAGCACTCCTTGGTAACAGAAAAACTGGCGATTGCGAAGATGCAGCTCGAAGCCACAGCGGAATTGGCTCTCACCCGGGGCATGGTCGTGTCAATGAACCAGCGCCGTACTGTCATCAAGCGCGTCGCACTGACCCCGGCACAAAGCACCAAGCAAGCATCCGCAGCGACCAAGGCACGAAATGCCGCAATCCTGAAACTGCTCGCAAAGACGACTGCCCAGCAGTCCAATACCAAAGCTTCGCCGGCGAATAAATCGGCGCTAATCCAGCCAATCTTTTGGCCGTTTCCTTCCCCTGCAAAGTAGGGCTTTTCTCACCGTCCGAACTCCCGGGGCCTATACAAGACACCATAGGCCACCGAGGAGAACTCTTTTGGATACAGAAACACAAGCAGCAGCCTTAACCGTCACCGCCGAAATACTGGCACTCCAGCGCGCTGGCGGACTGTGCTCAGACGTCGAGCGGCACGTCGAGCGGCCTTCAGGCCGATTCTTGCACCTGGAGGCAACTGTCCAGTGTTCTCGAGTGCGGACGCCAGTTGACACGGCCGTCTTGCGGGGCTGTCCGGAATCGACGCACTGGCTGTTGCTCGGACAGCAGTTGCAGCACCTGAGGGCGCAGTTCGCGGCCCGAGTTTGATTCATGAGCCTCCCGCCTGGGGGGCTCTTTCATGGCCGGCCCACTGTCAACATTCCCAGCTTCACGCCGCCTCCCCTTCACGCGGCTGGTGTCTCACCGCGGCCCCAACAAGGCGACGGCTCTCCCGTCCGTGTCCGGAAAATATAAACCTCAATACCTTCATTCCGTATGCACGTGTGCACATGTAAACGCTGGCCGCATTCAAAGCAGCACCCGCAAGGCCGGTCGCTACACACGTCACAAGGGCAAATCGGTCGTGGTCTCTCCAAAAGAGGTCATGACCATCATCGGACAACAATTTGAAGGGAGTAAATTTTGACAGCAAAGATTATCGCCGTCTCGAATCAAAAGGGAGGCAGCTCGAAAACATGCGTCTCGATGAGCCTAGCGGGCGAGCTCGGAAGCCAAAAAAGCCTGGGAAAACATGGGAACAGAGTCCTGGTTGTCGATGCGGATGCCCAGGAAACGGCAGTTGCGTGGGCACGTACAGCGCCCGACAGCAAGCCTTTCCCGGCCACAGTCATCGGCATGGCTTCATACGCCGGCAAAATGCACCGCGAAATCCAACGGCAACTCGAAAATTATGACTTCATCGTGATTGACTGTCCGCCGTCGGTCGACGCCATAACGTCGCATTCCGCTCTGCTCATCGCGGACTTGGTTATTGTTCCAGTTCCTCCGGCGCCCGCCGACCTCTGGTCATGCCGAGCCACGTTGGCGCTCATTGAGCGCATCCAGGTCATCAATCCGGGATTGAAGGCAGTGCTCTTGGCGACCAAAATTCAGCGAACTTCCTTGTCCCGCGCAGTACTGGACGAACTCGCGACCTTTGACGTTCCACTTCTGAGGTCACGCATGGCACATCGGACGGCGTACCAGGAGGCCATTCTAGCCGGCACAACCGTCGCTGCCCTGGGCAGAGATGCGCGCGCGGCGGCAAACGAAGTGAGCGCTCTCGTCGACGAGGTTCTGGCGATACTCGGAGGTCACCATGACTAAGAAGGACTTCAAGCCGGGCCTTGGCGCCAGCATCAGGGCACAAGATAGTGCCGACAAAGACCGATTCGAGAAAGCTGACTCTGTGATTTCAAACTTGGATGCTGCGGCGGAGAGGCAGCACCAGGTAGCGCAACCGAAGGTCTCAAGAACGTTGGTCGTACGCCACACGTTCTCGATGTCCGAGGGCGACTACGCGGTGGTCGAACTGCTCCGCAGGGCGGCCTCAGCACATGGTCCAATACCTACGGCTAGCGATATCTGCCGCATCGGACTCCATGCAATCCGCGGCTTCAGCGGTGAAGAGGTATCTTCAGCCATCGACAAGCTCGAGCGACTGAGACCAGGAAAAAGGTCCTGAGGATTGATTCAATTATTCTTGATGCCACGGTCGCGACTCAGGTCGTCGCCGTGGCATTTTTCCGTGGATTTTAAGGCTTCCGCGAAGAGGTTACATGACCAAACCACCGCACGCCAAAAAGGTTGGCGGCGTCTGCTGTTAAGGTATGGCCGTGCCATGGGACTACTGTCTCACAGTGCGCCGATGTGCGCGTATGCGGATATGCCAATGCGAACATGAGCCGGTGTGCTGCTCTCGTTCACCGGCGACCGCCTCTACCCGGAAGTCCCTGACCGAACTGGCAAGACCGCGACCCTGCTCCAGTTGAGATTCCCATATTTGCCGAGGTGCTGCAAGTCCTACCCTAAGCCGGTGCAGCACGACGAACCTGCACTTTCGCCACCATATCGCCGACGAGCTGCATTACGAAATGCTGTGCCCGTGGCTGAGGCACAGCGCCGGGCTGATGACCGTCGCTGGGACGGCGAGTTCGCGACGAGCACATGACCGCCCCGTCCCAAGAAGTCGACTTGATGGCATTCCAGCAGGCTTGGCTAACCCGAGGTATAGCTGGCCTGCTGAAGCAGTTAGCGCCTGCGGAGTTTCCGCCCGAGTTCCAGACTTCGCTGGTCAACCGTCGCGAGTTCGTAGACTTCACGGGGCTACTGCCGGCGGCGCTGCGCACCTACCCGGACAAGCCACACGCGGTCGAGCTCGTTCTGAAGCACCCTCAGTTGTCATCAGCTTCACCGCGAGCGCACACGAGCATTATGCGTGCGCTTGCCGAGCAACCTGTATTCAATTCCTGCTACCGCTCGCAGGCGCGCCTGCTGTGGTGGTCAGCGACGCAGTAGGCAAAAGCACGACTGTGTCAGTTGTAGTGTAGAAGGCTGGCCAGTTTGTCGACCGAGAAGAAATAGCGGCGGGAACTCAGGCGGCCTCGGTTCACTTGGTGAAGCTGGTGTGCCTGGAGTCGGCAAATACTAGCGCTAGACTTCATCTAGCCATGCGGCAGGTACTGCGCCGTCAGCCTTTGAAGTCCCCGGGGCGTTAAGCTAGTTCAGACTTCTTGACGGTGCCCGGTCGGCCAGCTCTGGCACTTGTTTCACCAACGCCGCCCGATACTGAGCAAACACGACCGTGAAGGTGTCGCCTAACACCATGTCCATCGGGGACGGGTTCGCCGTACGCCTGGCGACAATAGCAATTCCTTCATCGAGAAGAGCCAAGAGTTGTGCTGGTGTCTCAAACTGCACATCCATCTCCATCATTGTGCCGATTTCTCGCGTTAGCTTTTCCTTGCGCTCCGCAGCGGAGAGTCCTGCGTAGTCAGGGTCAATCTCGTCAAATCGGACATCATGATTAGCAAACATACACACCTCGTTTCGAGAGCAAAGGCCACATCATACATTTATAATTTACTCGGGCAACTTCCCTGCTGCGACCACCCGAATGGTCTGGTTGTTCGAACAGGGTCGACATAAGTCCAGCGCATGCAGCCGTAAGTATGAGCCAGGTAGGGCGCATTCTTAGCGCAGTAGAGTCTTTCTTCGAAGCTGCTATCCTCCCTTCGGAAGGACCGGTTCCATGTCGCGTCCATCTGCCATGGGCGACAACGCGCACCTCTTCGTCATCGAACTGCACAGAAAGCAGCTGGTCCAGCGGCTTCCGCCTGCGGGCCTTCCACCATGCGGAGAGTCGGGCGAGAATTGGCATCAAAAATCTCTATTCACAACTGCAAGAAATACCTAGCTCAAAGCAGCGGGTCGACGATGCGATGGGCATTCAAGACGACGTTGAGCAGTCTGCCCAGTATGACCGTCATACCGGCAACGGCTGCAAGAGGTCGATGACGTCTACGCCCATGGCGTCTGCGATGCGCTCGAGAGTATCGACTGAAATATTCCTCTTTCCCGTCTCGACTTGCGAAAAAAAAGTCTGCGAAATCCCTGCAATTGCCGACAAGGTGTCCTGTGGAAGGCCACTCTTCAGTCGCAGGGCGCGAAGATTGTATGCGATGCGCTCGCGAGCGCGCGTTAGCTTATTTTGACTGCTCATAGCGGCGGTAGCTTGGCGGCAAATTCTATGTTAGTCTATTAACTATAGTTAGTTTTCTGTCTGCGACAGGCTGTAAATTCCCGAGGTTTCACTTTTAGAACAAATCAGCGATGTAGGTTGGATAGCAAGGCCGGACGGGCGCCGCGGCGGGCCAGCATCGCAAGCAAATTTAGAAGGTTCAAATGTCCCTCTCATCACTGAAAGCAGAGCTACACGGCCGCACTGGCAAGAACCTGATGCCTAATTGCTGGCCAATCGAATCCCTAATTTCGTGGTGTCGCGAAATAGCAAAGCACGAGGATAAAGTCCTTTCCATTGAAGACAATAACCAGCTTGTTGAATTGTTGAAATCTCTCATCGAAGGGCTGCTCATAGCGCATGCTTCCGACCGTCTTAATCAATTTCGCGAGAATAGAGACTCGTTGTTGAACGAATTGGTGCATGAACTTGACGGCATTGTTCGCAACGCGTTGGTCTCCAAGATAATTGGTTACGATATCGACCCCGTCGCGCTAAAGGACATTTTCCGCGACCACTTTTCGGAAGGCGGTGGCCTGGTGTCGACAGACAAGCAAGTTGACCCAAGCCATGCTACAGCTGGTCACCCGGGGCCAACTTAAACTGGCCTGAGTGCGAGGACTGCGCCTCAGCGCCTTGTAGTTTGGAAAGGTCCGCCCCGCGTTACCACTTACGCTTGCCGTGGACATAAAGGAGCGTCCTTGACTCCACTTTCCCGCAGCAAAAAGGCAATATCATGGCATTTACAGGAGCCGTCGCGACCGCTAAGGTGTGAGTTCATACGACCAACGATGCCGATGTCCCTGCCGGTACGCCATCAACAACGAGGTTCCGATGAATAATTTAGGTGAGTTCAAGTGCCCTAGTTGCGGCTGGGTGCACGTCGCCATCTCGCTCGAAGACGCTGAAGTGCAAGTTCGGCAGGCAGAGGCGTTCTACGTAGTTGCGGGCAAGATAGACCACGTCACGATGCGCGGGCCAACTGCATACCTTGAGGGCTACAAACGCTGCTACAAATGTGGCGCCACGGCTGGTGACTTCGTGCCGGCCGTGCCTGGCGACGCGCCGGATGGCTGCACGCTGCATGCTGTGATTGCGCCGAATACGCTAAAACGGTCTTCGTTGCTCGACTCTGCTGAAGCGTTGCACCGTGTCGGCGCTCTGACCGATGCCGAAATGGGGCTGCAGCAAGCAGTAATTGCGCCGCGCATGAGCGAATACGAATTCACTCTGAAGTACCTGATGTCCAGTGACGACACGAACTTCGTCGAGCTCTTAGAACGACTTGGAGTCGGCGGCTGCACAGACTCCTTGGTCGGCATCGGGGAGCCGGGGTGCATCGCACTTGAGTTTACGAGAGAAGCGGAGTCGCTCAGGGATGCCCGTGAATCAGCGATTGCTGACGTCAAGCGCGCCATACCGTCGGCGACATTTCTTGACGACAGAGCGCAACTTAATGACTTCCAAGTACCAGACGACTTCCCCCGTCCGCGCCATCTGGGCGTAGTGCCTGGCGCGCAGCCAAAGTTCCTCGGAGTCGAATACGAAGGCCGCTACTACAGCCCAGGCTGCACTCCACCCGAACTTCATGAGCGCTGGCAGCACTGCATGCAATATGTGCCCCAATTCATAACGAGCTGCATTGAAACCAAAGCTGGCAAGCGCGCGCACATGCCGGAGGCCGCCATTCTCGACCAGTACCTGGTGCGCCTAATTGATGCGGGATGGTGTAGCGATGACGAAGCACGCTGGGTAATTCGCGAAACCGCGAAGCTGTTGGGCTGGCCGATGCCGGCGGCTGCAAATGGCGAGACATGAAGAGCTGGCGGTCGTCTGAACTTCAAGCGTATGAATCGTCACGGTGTTCTGCAGTCTCAAGTTATGCCGCGATAGCACGGGAGCAATGATGTCAGAGATTTTTAACGAAGAAATCGAGGGCAATGGGGTTGCCACAGGTCAGTTCTTTACCTGCCTTAAACAGGAATTTGAAAGCGCGGCCCACTCTGAAAAATTGACTGTATTCCCGGATATATCTCGGTGTCTAATGACCCTGCAGCGTGCAACGGCGGAAGAGCTCGCATGCATCCGCAAAATTTTGCGATACATGATGCGCGAGTTTGACCGTCAGCGAAAACGACGTAGCAGCGTTGACAAAATACGCGAGAGAGTGCCGTCTGTAAAGGTTGGCAATCGCGGGTTTCGACGCCGGAAGTCCATACGGACGTGGTTCCGGCTCGGCACACTTGAATGAGCTTTGTGACCCGATGCCAAAAGCCGGGCACAGCGGGCCAGGGCGACGTGAAAAAATTGAAACAGGATGCCATTTATGCGACCAGTAGTCATTTTGGACTTCGACGATGTACTTTCCGTGCATCGAGTGCACACATCGTCACAAGTGCTGGCAGCATTCAAAAACGCCACGCTCGACGACAACCCTGAGTTGTGGACCCACATTTTCCACTACTCCGCCCGCACGAATTTGCGCACACTGCATGATGAATTCACTCCGGAATATGTCGTCAGCTCGTCGTGGACGCTGCACTTTGACCAGGAACAAATTTGCGAAATTCTGCGACGCACCGGACTCGAATTTGTCGTAGATAATCTGCATCAGGATTGGCGTACGCCGCGCGCAAGAGACTCATACCGGCTGACGGAAATCGAAGGCTGGCTTGACGCACACGCGCTCGGCTCGCATCCACCGTACCTTATTCTCGACGACCAACTGAGCGGACAGTCCATACCGGGCTCTAACCTTGAAGGGCGCGCGGTGCTTTGTGATGCCTGGGTTGGTTTCACGTATCCCAAACTGCGGTCGGCACAGAAAATCCTGCGTGACCAACTTACGAGACACGACGTATGGACACGGGGCTAAATGCAGGCACAAGACTGCGGTCTTCTTTCAGGGAGCTCAAGAGTGGGTTTTGGATTTGAATTCATGACCATCACGAAACTCAGAACAGCTGGCGTTGTGGTCTTGGATGGAAGGCTTCTCGAGGGGTATGTGACCGCAGGAATGTCCGCCGAGCTGATTCATGATGCGGAGCGCGTACCGCTTCACATCAAGAGTGTCGTACTTGGCACTGCATGTCCAGGAGACGGCGTTTTGAGCCTCACCGTTGACCTTTGCCAGGCGACTGCTAGTCTTGCGTCCACAGGGGATTTGATATTGTCAACGAATTAGGGGCCGTTCACCACTCTTGACCAACCGAGGAAGCCGACGGCGCTCGGAACGCCGCCGAAAATCTAACGCGACATTCGCTCGCCGCGCACCTCGCTAAGGACATTCCCGCCATTGTCGCCATCGGCAGCGCTTCTCTTGCAACCGCTCGGCCCCCTATCTCGAGAAATATAAACCCCATCCCCTAGACCTGTTTCCTTCACTTTTTTGGAATCAGGCCATGAACGCAGCAATCGCAGACTCCACCAATAGTAGCCTCCCCCGCAATGAGTACGGCGCCCTCAACCTGCACGCTGTCCTTTCGGCCGAGCTGCAGACTCAAGTTTCAGCATTCGTGAAAGACGCCGTCAACGCTGGACACCTGTCGGCGCCGTTCGTCACCTACGGGAAGAAGGAATTTGAGTGCTTGAACTTGGACGTCTACGACGTGCTGATATTCCGGGGCAAGGTCAAGTCGCTTGTCGTGCAGGCAAGAACCTTCTGGAAGCACCTTCGGAAAGGGCACACCCGGGGAGGCAAAGACTACTACCTGGTCACGCGCGCTGGTCGAAAAACTTCCGTCGTGGACGTCGAGAAGTCGACCTGCGCAAAACGCGCAAAGAACACTACCGCGCTCGGCCAGCTGGTGAAGCACTACCTCGGCACAGCAACCGTCCCGTGTAAGAAGGCACACGTACCGGTCACGACTGCATA
Organism: Janthinobacterium sp. CG_23.3; assembly: GCF_046115965.1. Taxonomy (NCBI): domain Bacteria; kingdom Pseudomonadati; phylum Pseudomonadota; class Betaproteobacteria; order Burkholderiales; family Oxalobacteraceae; genus Janthinobacterium; species Janthinobacterium sp. CG_23.3. Next base: position 59,561 of record NZ_JBJXIB010000004.1, read on the forward strand.
CAAAGTCCTTTCGAAAACCGCCGACGGCAGACTTATGAGCGCCTACGACGACTCTGAATACAAGGTCGGCATCTGGCGGTCGGAAGCTGCCAAGCCAGACCACGGCGGTGGCTTTTACTACTACCTAGACGATACGCTCGCCATTGACGCTACGTGGCGCGGCGACACGTTCGCAGCGAGCGTGACGGCCGGAAAAGAACTCGTGCTTTGCGAAGTCGAAATCAAAGGCCGGGAGATTGAGTATGGCGACGGGAAGTGGGCGGCATCGCAGCTGCGCGTCATTTCGGAGTTGGAGCCGGTGAAGATTAATTGACGGGCTTGCATGTAACGCAGTTAATTTTCCAGCCGAACCCGACCAGTTCCGGCCCGGATAGCATCTCTACTTAAATTTTACCTTAACGTTCATCTTTCCACTTCTCTTTGGGCCAAAAGACATTTTAAGGTCCTCAAAACCAAAATTCGCCCCAACCTCGACACTCTGGTCCATCGTAAACTCTACCGATTCTGCGTCAGCTTCCTTCGCCTTCTTTATGATTTCAACTGCGGCTTGTACTTGCTCCTCCGGGGTCGCGACAGTGTCCATTAGAAAGCTGCGGGCGCTCTCTGCCAGTCTAGTGAGGGCTATGACCGAACTAATGCCGGGCAAACTTTCAAAAGCGTATCGACCAGCCGCCTTCGCTATATTCTTCTTTCTCGTCAAATCCCAGTGCTCTGTCATTCAATTCTCCAATGTGGCCTACACGTCAAACTCGGTTATCTAAGGCGAACCTCAATTCGTTTATATGTTCGTACGCGACTGCCAGATTGCTCACCGTCGGCAATCACCAGGCATAGCTATCGCGTTCATATATTAGCGGCCATCAACACACGCACTGCGGCACCAATTGGAGCCAATCATGCCGAAAACGGGTGGAGCCATGGGCCCTAAAGGGTTAGTGATTAGACTTGTTCATTTGATTTGAAAAATAGCGCGAGTTATCAAGGCGCCACTGAATCACATTCATTTGGTGCGCCTGCCATGCGGGCATGCCTCCGGTCATATACGCGCTCATGCCCTTTATCTTCATCTGAGCATTTTGCTGGTCAATTTCTTTTGATTTTCCAAGGGAGTCAATCATATTTTTAGTGTTAGCATAATTTCCATAAGCTTGTTGTGCTGAATTCACCGCGGCCCCCATAAGCTTTTCATTCCCGCCGCCGTGGAACATATAAAATAGGAAATTTTGGTGCTTTTCCGACGCCCACTCCATACCCATCTTTTCTTTTATATAATTTCGCCTCCAATCACTTATCGGGGTGACTAAAGATGTTTTTTGTCCTGCTGAGTCATAACAATCGAGCGCGCCATCGCTTCCTATGGCTTTAATCTGAGCGCAACTAACAGTGTTAATTTGATATGCTCTGTTGTCAATTAATATGGCGGTATCTAAGGGGTATTTATTGTCAATTCCGCTAGTCAACGACGCACATCCACTTAAAAGGAGATAGGACGATAACGTTAGAAAAACCGAGAGTATGCATTTCCTTGCAGCCAAAATCTTCTCCTTTGGAATTTGTTATTTTAATGTTATTTGAATCTAATTTTCGATGGCAAGCGATATGCTCGGAGATTTTTATGAGAAGTATCGCTTTTTCATTCCGCAGAGTGAACAGAAAAAAGCACCAAGACCGAAGCCTTGGTGCCCAAAATTACTCTTCTTTACTAAGGGACTGCGGAACTCGCAGCCCTTGCTATGCCGCCTCAGGCAGTTCATATCCCCCATCACAATCTGGGAAAATATGGTCCTCCGAGAGGCACAGCTCCACCACTTTCTGCGACATCCCATCCACACGTTGCTGACCCATAACGGCCCCAGGCACACGCGACAGGACATCCTTCAAACCGCCCGAGGACCATGGAGTCCCTTGCATCAGTCGACGCATCCCACTGTTCATTTCCGAAGTGCAGACCGCAAGCTTCCACTCGCAAGTAGCACTTCTCCACAATGGCCGCAGCCCGAATTTCTCAAGCTGCCGGATGAGCGCTTGGCGCGTCTCGACGTCTGCATCGGACCCAACAATGCGCCCGATGACATCGCGAATACGTTGGTGCGATTTCACTGGCTTGCCGCCGACGGCGTCGAAGATGACGACCCGTCGGTTGAGCAAGATTGAAAGACACACGTCACCATCGCGCTGCACTTCCTTGGTTTCAACCGTAGTCAGCTGACACTCCTCCAAAATCGCTGCTAACCGCTCCTGGCTCAGCAACTCCTCTGAAGTTAAGGCGACGTATCCTGCAATTAGCGGACTAAACAAGTCCGCTGCACGTGCTTCGTGACCCAAGTCGACAAGCATACCTCGCACCACCTTTTGGGTGGAAACAAGGATGTCCCAACGACCTACCAACATGCGCCGAATCTTGGCACCGAATTCCTCGACTGCGTCTCGGTTGGACATGTCAAAAAACTGATTGGCTACACGTTGACTCCCTGCTGGCAGCGATTGCATCTGAATCCTGACGGTTCGCGTATCCGACGCGTCGTCAAAGACCGGCAATGCAATCCCCGCGACGAGAACACCGGCCGGCGGGTTAAATAACCTCATTTTTCCAGCAATGACGCGTGCAAGACGCGCATCCTTGGACTTGGTGAACGAGGTCCTGACCAGCGAGAGAAAATCTTCGACCGGCTTCTTCTTGGTCCCCTGCGCCTCAAATTCATCAACGAGCAGGGCCGCAGAACGGTTTTCCAGCTCGTAAATCACCTGTGCAACGGTAGGAACACCGTCGCGCCGGAAGGCCTGAGGGCCAAGCATTGCGCTCAGAAGCTCGATGAGCGTAGTCTTGCCAGACCCACGCTCGGCGGTCACCGCCAAGATAGGCCGCGTGTCGACAACGGCACCAAAAACTGCCGTTGCAAACCACCCCAGCACAGCTACGCTGCCGAAGCGAGTTTTGAAATTGAAGCCGCTAACCGCTTGTTCCAGCCGCTGGACCTCCTCCTGCGTTGCGGCAGGTGTGTTGTACGAAAGTCCAAGGCTCTGCCCCGAAATATATACCGCTTTGTTTCGAGGCGTCGTATCGACCGGTTCACCCGTGGACTTGTACACCTCGTTACCGAAGTGCACGACGAGTTCTCCCCCGTCAGAATAGAAGCCAGGGGTCCGAACGTTCGACAGGTCTACGCGTCCCCGCCCATCGCACGCTTGACGGATTTCCTCGGCAAGCGACTTTGGGTCGAAGACTTCTTTCTCAAGCTTGTTATCGTGCTCCCCGTGATTTTGGTCGCAATAATCACTACCCACGACCGCTCGTAGCGTATTTTCGTCCAAAGACCTTGGACCAAGCGTTACCAGCCGCCCCGTCTTCCTCGAAAGGACCACGTAGTGACCGTTCTCGTCGAACCCAGCAGCTTCCCAGCCACCTTGAGGATTCGAAATACACTGCATGTCTGACAGGGTTTGCGCGCGACGCTTATCGGTACTGGAAGTGGACGTTTTTTTACCAAATACTGCTTGAATGATATTGTGCATACGAGTTCCTTTTTGAGCCGTCAGCCATTACCTAGCTGACGAAGCTAGTCGATGATGTGCCGACCAAACCTGGTCGGCAATGAGTAGGACAACTCTAAGGAGGACCATCATGAACATGCTAACTCTTCGACGCGGCGCTGCGCTTACCCTGCATCACGAGGTGCAGAATACGAAAGTGGTGGCAAATTGTTAAAGAGCAGTAGCACGAAGCTAGAAATGCAATATAGCAATAATTTTGTTTCCTGTCAGCAAATTTCGATGCTAGATGAGCACAAGCCAAGGGCACCGGTAACGCGGTAACAGAAACAAAGTTCATCTGTTGTTACCGTGTTACGGTGTTACATGGTTACGGCTCTCCAACGCTGCCAGAACGTCGAATGTCGCCCCACAAAATATCCGTTTCGCTGTCATTTCAGCGAGCACTAGCAAACGAACCACATGACCAATCCGCTAATTGATTCCACCGCCGTCATCGCCGAGCTCCGAACGTTGAGTCGCGGTAGTCTTCTTATCATCGCCGAACGGGCCATAGAGCTCATACCGGCCGACCAACTCCATGTCCTCATTGGAGACTTCGTTGAGCTTGCGGCGACCGCTGGCCGTCCTTCTCAGCCTACTCAAACGCTGCTTGACCAGGCCCGCGAGTTCTTCGATGCCGCCATGGCAGGACATTATTACGGAGCCGTTGAAATCAATAACCGAGGCCGCCAGGAGCAATCTGCTGGCACAGATGCTTTCGTTGCGGAGTTCGACCGACTACTGCGAAGGTGCCTTGGCGCTTCAGCAACGGACATGAAGCCCGGCCTACGAGGTAGTTCTGCGCATGAAGTACGTGATTCTTTCGAGCTGTTTTTCGCGTTGCTTCGCCACATCGACGAGGGAAACGACGAAGTGCTAGCGTTCTCGGACGATGGCAGCTCGCTGGATGTTGGGGTCAATTGGCGCGTAGTGCTGCCTGCGTATTTCGAGTGCCTGGCCGAGACTGAAGCGTCGTCGCCAGAAGAGTTTACGCGTGCCGTAGATAAGGCCATCGCGGAGTTTGGGGGACACGACCGGTCACTCTATATTGACGCGGCACGTGCGGTCGCAAACGCAGCTCAAAGCATCGCCCTGATGAGAAGATAACTGCTCAAACAATCGCAAGAGGATGTGTTTCAAGCCGCCAGAGGACCACTGAGCCCCTGCGTCACGTTCACATACTATGTTACGGCGTGACCAGCGTACGGGGCAGGACACGTATGTGTTCTGCCCCCATAGCCGACCTCCGCCGACATGCCAAAGCCCTCCGACGAACCAATCAGATATCTTATTCCGGTTCCATAATTTTTAGCCCCGCGCGCACGCCATGGGCAATTCGCACCATTGCGGCAATGTCGCCCGAACCCATCAGCAGTTCACGCGCCATTCCCTGGGCCTTCAGTTCAGCCTTCACTGCGCTAAATCCCGATTGAAGCCTCAGGAGCTCGCCATGGTTCGTAACAACGGTGATGAAATAGGTCCAACCACGGTCGGTCCGTCGGTGATGGTTCGCCTCTCCCTCGAGAATCGCGTCCCCTGGGAATAGCTCTTCGTCCCCGCAATTGGCGTACGGAACTGGAATGTCGTTCGCCCCCTGGACGTCGACGGGAAGAGGCAGTGCTTGCCCCGCGCGAAGAATTTTTTGCCCAGTGGCGGCAACGCGAGTCCATGGGTTTGATAACAATAGAATGTGACGTCATGCGATAGCACCAGATTGAATTTGATTAGATTGGAAGGCGGTCGACGCACGTTCGCATCTGCCGCTTCCTGGTTAAGCGAACCGTGTTTATATTTGGCGGAGGGTTACTGATATTCTTCTCAGGCGAGACGCATCTTGGTCGCTACAGGCTAGGGACGGGCTGCCTCCAAACGACCCAAGCTCCAAACGCTGGTAGGGCTTGCATTCCGCCCTGCCTTGTCAGATACTCATTGACCTCGCCCGCCCGCGACTCGCCACCTGCCGCCACATTGGCAAGGGTTCGCACGGACGAGCCATGAGATGGCAGTATCTTGAAACTAAACCTGCAGCGCGACGTGGCACCATCTGAGCGATTAGAAGAATTTGACGGCCCCGTCGACTATTCCTACGCGGCGACCAACACCAACGGTTTATTTGGCCAGCCCAGAGTGCCAGAGCGGGCGCCCCGGTCGACAATGTATGGCCAGGCAGGTGCTGTCCCCGACACGACCTCCTCGTCACTAGCAAAGGCTGAACTTTCCGAGCTCCTATTCGAGCACGTAGGCCTGAACAAGCGCGAAGCTAAAGACATAGTCGACGCCTTCTTCGATGAAATCAGTTCGGCGCTCGAGCGCGGCGAATCGGTCAAACTAACTGGATTCGGGAATTTTCAGCTGCGCGACAAAGTCTCCCGCCCAGGTCGCAATCCGAAGACCGGCGCCGAGGTTCAGATACCCGCGAAGCGCGTGGTCACTTTTCAAGCCAGCCAGAAGCTCAAGAATTTGGTCGACACCTTTCCATTGAAAGGACAAGTCGACGAAAATCCCCATGGCTGATGCGACTGCCTTCCCCCAAGCCTCCCGAATTCCAGCCCCAAGAAAATGACCCATGACCGCACTGAATTTTTTGTTCCGTAAGCCGCGCCTCCCCATCATCGTTGACACTGGTGCTGGACTAATTGGCGCCAAGAGTTGGGTCACTTGCGAAAGACGCCTCACGGCCTTTGAGTTTTCGGACATGGCACCACGCCACGCTATCGACGCGACCGGCGAAGGGTTCTCGCTGTCGCCAGGGCACCTGGCATTCTCTCCGCTCAGCAGCAAGAAGCGGTGGACCAAAGCGGCTATCATCGAGCTCTATAACGGCTCGAAGGGACCCGGACGGCCAGAGTATCCGACCACGTCGCTCGGCAACAAGAGCCTGGAGAAAGTAGTCAAGGACATCGTGGAGCTATTGACCGCCCGAACGTAGGTCGGCCAAGGCGCAACAAACAAATTAAATCGTTTACACGATTAACTGCCTAACCTCGGCAAAAATGCAGCAGTACGAGACCCCGGTAGACCGGCCTCCGGCCACCACAAACAAGACAATATCAAGGGCAAGTTCCAAACAATGGCTACAGCATATAAATGGCAGTTCGCTTCGCGCTTCCGTCGCAACGCATTTGGATGGAAGTCCGCCACTCCCATAGCGCGCATCAGAGAGGCCCTTACTGAAATCAAAGCTGTCGCCAAGAAGGAGCCCATCCTGGCCGCCGAGGGTGCCGTGCTGTTCCTGGAGAAGCTGGCGCCGGCTATTGAGCAGGTTGACAGCAGCTCTGGCGGCATAGGTTCGGCCGTGAACCGCGCCATCGAGTCGCTCGTGCCTATCATTGTGAAGGCCGAAGTCAGCCGCGTCGTGCGCGAAAAATGGCTGGACCGACTATTTGACGCACTCCAAGAAGATGCCATGCCCTACCTCGAGTACTTGGAAGAGTTTTGGGGCGAGCTATGCGCAACGCCGGAGATTGCCGCTAAATGGGCCGATGATTTGTCGCCGATGGTGACGACGATGTGGGACCACTGCGCACGCACTGGAGAATATGGCTACTCCCGGAGTACGACCCCGTGCCTGAGCGCGATGTATGCAGCTGGCCGCCACCAAAAACTGCTTGAATTGATTGCAAAATCTGAATATCGGCACAAGTCCTGGCATAACAGAGTGTGGGGCGCCAAGGCGCTGGCCGCCGCTGGCAAGGGCGCAGAGGCAATTCAGTACGCTGATGACTCGAAAGGGTTGAATGCGCCGCTGACGGCCATTGCGGCGTTTTGCGAGGGCGTCTTATTGGAGTCGGGGTTTGCAGATGAAGCCTATGCAAAATATGCCGTTGCGGCGACTTACGCGACGACCAACCTAGCGACGTTCAAGGCCATTGTGAAGAAGTATCCGCACGTGCCGCGCGAGAGAATTTTGCGCGACCTGGTTGCAAGTCAGCCAGGGAGTGAGGGCAAGTGGTTTGCGGCAGCCAAAGATGCTGGCCTCTTCGAGCTGGCCATCGAGTTGGCGAATCGGAGCCCGTCAGACCCGCGGACGCTCATACGCGCGGCCCGGGACTTCGCGGTTGAGCGACCGGACTTTGCGCTGGCAGCGGGCATGACCGCGCTCCGCGGTATTGCCAATGGGTGGGGTTACGAAATTACAGGCATCGACGTGCTGGACGCGTATGCGGCCGTGTTGGCGGCGGCCGGTGCTGCGGGAGTGGAAAAAAATGCTGTCAAAGCGGATGTACGTGCGATGGTTGCGGGTGGCCGCGTAGGGAGCGAGTTTGTTGGGCAGGTGTTGGGGAGGCAACTCGATGAAAAATCCGACTATTAAGTGCAAATTGCTTTGGATACTGCGGTGAAGTCGAGCAGCCGGAAGGGTAAACCATCAAGTTGACTATGCACGACGCGGCAATTACCACCGTGCCGTAGCTACGCGTAAAAACATTTCATGCAAATCGGTTGACCAATTTTCTGATTTACTCCGCAGGTATAGGGTTCATTGCAACGCGAGCAAATCAAGGCACTTGGAACGACAGCAGGCAACTTGCTCCAATCAAGTACAGCCTTCGATTTTTTCTTCTTTGGAGCGGAAACCTGCCCTGTGCCTGCGCATTTAAAGCAAGATGGATTTGTTCCATTGCAACTGCAATTCATACCTTTCCTTTTCGAAAATTCCAAATCGACTCCGCAGGTTCGGGTTGGAGTGCAGAGTTTCAGATTGAGGCCCCTGTGATGTGCATATTCAATCCTATTTGAGAATTACTCCAAAACTTGGAACTACCACCTACTCAAAAAATTCCTCGTCAACTTTTTTCACGTGTAGCGTTTCCTCGATAACGCAACCAACGCCATGAAAAATCATCAGCCTGGTGAGCTGGTCTCCGTCCATGAGGACAATTCGCTTGCTCAATTGCTCGGCCGTTTGGCGCGCGGATGATGTGAACGTCGATGCCGTAACGAACAATCCCTTCGTGGCCTTGAAGCGGTCGAGACTGCCGAAGAAGTCGCGGATATCACCGGCGCCGACGGTGTTACCTGCCGCATAGCGCTTGGCCTGAACATAAATGCGGTCGAGGCCGAGCGGGTCTTGGTCAATAACGCCATCAACGCCTCCGTCGCCAGGTCCGCCTACGAGCGCCTTGGCGACATCCGTGACCGAGCCGCCACCATAACCCATACGAACCAGTAGACGCACTATGAGGCTCTCAAAGAAGGCCGGCGTTCCTGACCGGATACGTTGAAGCATTTCGTCTGCCAAGGCAACTTCCAATTGGCGGTGGGCACTGCGCATCACCTCGTCAGGCGTCAACGTGGTCGCGTTGTCGCTTACATGAGGGGAAGCTGCGTCGCCCTCCTCTTCTTCAGCATCCCTAAACTTCTGGAAGCCAGGGAATTGGTTCAGGAATTTGATATCAATGCGTTCAGGCGGAGCAGCCAACACCTCACGGCCCCGGTCGGTAATGCGAAAATGTGCCCGCCTGGTCAATTCGACCAAACCGGCCTTGCCCAGATAGCTCTTCGCCCAGTGAACTCGGTTAGCAAACGTCGTTTGTCTTCCTGATGGCAGGAATTGAGCACGTTCTTCAAGTGATAATTTGAATTCGGTGGCCAACTGCTCTACGACATCGGAAATCTTCACCTCGTCCTTGGCAGCACTGCGCAAGACTGGCAGCATCAGAGTCTGAAAGTCAGGTATGTCCAAAATTCACCCTTCTTAATAGCGATTTCATGTCCAAGCCTCGCCCAAAGCCTCTGCCTGCTGAAGCACCAACTCCACGGCCCGCTCCTGCTGGTCTGGCGGGTACTTATATTTCCGCAGAATCCGCTTAACCATCAAACGCAACGTAGCCCTCACGCTCTCCCTGGCAGACCAATCGACCGTGATGTTTTGACGCAGGTTCTCAGTAAGCTCATGCGCAATTTTCTTTAGGGTTTCATCCGTCAGCTCGTGCACCGCCGATTCGTTTGCCGCCAACGCATCGTAGAACTTCACTTCATCGTCGGTCAGCCCCAACTGTGTTCCTCTATTGGCGGCTTCGCGGAACTTCTTGGCCATCTCGACCAGCTCCTGCATGACCTGGGCCGTCTCAATAGAACGATTCTGGTAACGAGTGACGACGTTTGAAAGCAGTTCGGAAAACTTCTTTTCTTGTACCAGGTTGCTGGCAAAGCGACTTTTAATCTCGCCCTCAAGCAAACGCTCCAGCAGTTCAACTGCCAAGTTCTTCTCTGGCAGATTCTTAACCTGGGCCAGGAACTCGTCGGACAGCAACCCGATGTTGGGCTTCTCCAAGCCCACAGCATCAAAGATGTCTACAACGCTCTCTGACACGACGGCGGAGTTGATAATCTGTCGAATCGCCAGCTCGCGCTGCTCGTCCGTTTTCTTCTGAGCGGTGATGTCCTTCTTGGTAAGGATGACCTTCACGCCCTGCAGGAACGCTACCTCTTCACGAACCTCCTTTGCCTCGTCCAAGGTGCAACACAAGGTGAATGCTTTGCTCATGGCCAGAGCGATGTCGGCGAAGCGCTTCTTCCCGTCCTTGATGCCGAGTACATGGTTGGCGGCACCAGCTAACGCCTTATGGCCGGCGGTGAGGAAGCCACTGTAGTCAAAGCCGTGCAGCATGGACCGCAGCACATCCATCTTCTCCATCAACAGGCTGTAGGCCTCACGAGCGTCCACGGTTGGTCTCTCGCGGCCACCAGACTGCGTATACTCCTTCATGGCGGCTTTTAGCTCATTGCCAATACCGATATAGTCCACAACTAGGCCGCCTTGCTTATCTTTGAAAACCCTATTGACGCGCGCGATTGCCTGCATCAAGTTGTGCCCCTTCATGGGTTTGTCGACGTACAGCGTGTGGACACAAGGAGCATCAAAGCCCGTAAGCCACATGTCACGCACGATGACTAAGCGCAATGGGTCGGTGGCGTCCTTGAAACGCTTCTCAAGGCGCTTCTTGACTTGGCCGTTGTAGATATGAGGACGTAGCAAAGCTTTGTCGCTCGCGGAGCCAGTCATGACGACTTTGATGGCCCCCTTCTCCGGGTCGGTATCGTGCCAGTCTGGGCGTAATCTCACAATTTCATCGTAGAGGTGCACGCAAATATCACGGCTCATGCCCACGACCATAGCTTTTCCGGTCTGAGCTTTGCTGCGTTCTTCGAAGTGCGCCACTAGGTCAGCGGCTACGCTTGCTACACGCGGCCCTGCTCCGACAACTTTTTCCAGTGCAGCCCAACGGCTTTTGAGCTTGGCTTGAGCGCCTTCTTCTTCATCCTCTGCCAACTCATCGACCTCGTCGTCAATGTACGGAAGGTCTTCGTCTTTCAACTTCAGCTTTGCAAGGCGCGACTCGTAGTAGATGGCCACAGTGGCGCCATCCTCTTTGGCCTGCTGCATATCGTAGACCGAGATGTAGTCGCCGAACACTGCGCGTGTATCACGGTCTTCGCTACTGACTGGCGTGCCGGTGAAAGCCACGAAAGTAGCATTGGGAAGAGCATCCCGTAGATGCTGGGCATATCCAACCTGGTAGGTCTCACTGCCGGGCTTTCCCTTCAACTTAGCCTCGAAACCGTATTGAGTACGGTGCGCTTCGTCGGCAATCACGACAATGTTTGTACGCTCTGATAGGACGGGAAATACGTCCTCGTCTTCACCGGGCATGAACTTCTGAATAGTAGCGAACACGATGCCGCCGGACGGACGATTGGCTAGCTTGGCGCGCAGGTCTTGCCGGCTGCTGACTTGAACTGGTTGCTCACGCAATAGGTCCTGGGCCAAACTGAAGACACCATAGAGCTGACCATCAAGGTCATTACGGTCGGTGATGACAACGATGGTCGGGTTCTCCAGCTGGGGCTCTTGCATCACACGTGCCGCGAAACAGGTCATGGTGATGCTCTTACCGCTGCCCTGGGTGTGCCAGACTACCCCCCCCTTGTGAGAGCCACCCGGTCGAGAGGCAGTTACCACTTGAAGGATGGCTGCGCGCACTGCGTGGAACTGGTGGTATCCCGCAATCTTCTTGACCAATTGGCCGTCGTCTTCAAAAAGCACGAAGTAACGCAAGTAGTCCATCAGGTACTGGGGCGCCAACAAACCACGCACTAGGGTCTGTAATTCATTGAACTCACCTAATGGGTCCAACGTCACGCCGTCGATAGTGCGCCATGCCATGAACCGCTCAGCGCTCGCCGACAACGAGCCCAGTAGAGCGTTAGTTCCGTCGGAGATAACCAGCACTTCGTTGTACTGGAAGACTTCTGCGATTTGCGCCTTGTAGGTTTGAATCTGGTCGTATGCTTTCCAGATATCCGCGTTCAGGTCAGCAGGATTCTTCAACTCGATGAGTACGAGTGGCAATCCATTGACGAACAAGATGATGTCAGGGCGGCGCGTATGGTGTTCACCGTTGATAGAGAACTGACTGACTGCCCAAAATTCATTTTGAGACCAATCAGACCAATCCACCAGGCGCACGAAGTCGCCGCGGGTTTCGCCTCCACTTTGATACTGGACTGGTACGCCACCCACCAGTAATTTGTGAAAGTGCCGGTTCGCCGGCAAAAGCGATGGAATGCTAAGCTCCAGCACTTGCTGCAAAGCGTCCTCCCGTGCTGCAGTTGGAACGTTCGGATTGAGCTTGAGAATTGCCGCTTGCAAACGGAAAGTTAGCTGCACCTGGCGATAGTGGGCACGCTCGGGCTTACTACCGTCATGAGCAATGTCAGCGCCGTAGACTGGCGTGTAGCCAACTTCTTGTAGCCAGGTTAAAGCTTCTTGTTCGAGTTGGTCTTCGGTCATGAACGCATACTCCAAATCTTCAACAGAAGTGCGGAAATGGACTCATCATGCATTCCCGTCGGATACCAAATTGGATAGATGTGATAATCCACAAGATGCTGCTGCCGAGTTATCCGAAGCTGTTCCGAGTCAGGCGCCGGCAAAAATGCATAGTGTCTTGGCAGGTTGTCATGGCCCACTTTATTCACATGCTCACGTAATGCAACCAAAGTACGGTCCACGGTCAGGCCACACCCCATAAAAAGGAAACTAAATCGGTCTGACAATAATCCGAGAGTGTCCCCTAAAGTATTGTTTACGGCGTAATGTCGGTCATATTCCGACTTGGTTAAAATTCGACCATTCGCAGTATCAGCACGGCCATGTAATTTCAGTAAAATCTTTTGCCCCCTAAGCAACATTCTCCTTAGTTCGGCGGAATCGCTGCCGCGAATAATTTCAGAAAACGCAGCCCCCTCAACGCCATAACTGCGCTCAAGTACATTGTCGAAATTAGTTGTCACCACATGATTTAAGAAAATATATGGTAGCAGCTGAATTGGCCCGATTACAGGTCTTTCAATATTGTATGAGCTCTCAACCGCCTCCGAAAACGCAGGCCCTTTCATGTGCTGTGCAATCTCTTCGGCCGCCTCTTCGTATTCGCCTGCTTGCAGCATTGCATCAAAATCTACAGGAGAAATATTGGTTTGACGTAGTTGATTTTTTAGGAAGTTCGTCCACATCGGATACCCGCTACTGCACGACATGCCTGCGCCGACAAAAGGTATAACCCCTCCAATCTTGCACAACTCTACAAGCTTGCCAAATCGCTCACAATTGCCGTACTGTTCAAGAAAGTCGTCAGCCTCTTCAATCTTTCGTTCAATGAAACCAGCACTCCAGTCCGAAAAAACGCGATTGCAAACCGAGTCTCCTTGCCCTTCTTTCGTGGCCAATTTCAATATTTCAAAGGCACTAAATTTCTCGCCCCGGATATCAACTAGGCCATCGACAATTTGAACTGCATCCTCTTGATTCAGTTCGTCTTTGAAATATTTATATAGGAAGCGCATGATTATTGAAATTCCGATGACAGAGGGAAGTTGATTTGCCCCGCCATCAATCGTGGCAGCATAGTATCTCGAAGCTGGTTGAGGGTTTGCACTTGCAATTCGTTCTGTGACAATTTTTCAAACAACGCGCCAGCTCTTTCGGCGAACGCCTCGACCACCTCAGACGGCGGGACTACTACCGGGATTGGTCGGAAAGCCTTCTTACTTATCTCCATAAAAGTCGACCCGTTCGCCCTACTTCTTATTTGCTCCATGTTTTGTTTGCACCAAAACAGCATATATAGCGGGGGTAAAATTCCGCCTGGTTTTAGTGCGATGTAACCTTGATTAATTGCCATGGGAACTTGCGTCAAAGCTAGATAGCCAATAGGCGCTCGTGAGGACAAGAGCAGGGTGCCGGCCGGGAGTAGTCCCGAACTGACCTTGGCGATACCCTGGTCACTCAGTTTCCGTTCTGTATTGAGAAGTACTGGTGATGTAATGTCCGAGAGGTCCTTTGGGGTCGTCCAACAGTGAAGCGGTGGATTCCAGTAGCTAGAATTCGTCGTATCAGGTGTTCCACCCCCGACTGAATCGACGACATCTCCAACAGGTAACACCTGCCATCCTTTCGGCACTGGGCCCAACTCAGATTCTTGGAAGAAGTCTGGAAACAAGGCCGCCGTGGCACCATCCATGCCGTCAGGAACGCGGCCCTCCACCTTAGCTTGAACAGGCGCAAACTCGACAAACCATGACTTGAAAAGAGTCTGGGTGATGAGTTCTAGCGTCGCATTGGTTTCCTGAAGAAGGGCAATACGGTCATCCAGCGTGCCCACAAACTCAGCTATAGCCCTTCGCTCTGGCTCCGGCGGTAGTGGAATCGGCAGAGCTCGAAGGTCTTTCAAATTTATTGTAGTTTGAACGGTCGTATTGGCCCGACTACCCAATATGTGTTGCGAAAGGGGCGAACGAAGGCATAGTGCTATCCATTCTGCCGAGACGCTTGGAAGTGGATGAATCACGGCGACTGCTCGAGCAACATTGAATCCGGCAAACTGACTAGATACGACGGCTACTTGACCGACCGAACCTACAATTGTCAATAAAATTTCGCCACCTTTCAACCGAGTTCTACTGTACTTTGCCTCAATTTCTGGCGAGATATACATTACATCTGCAAGGTCAATACGTGTGTTTCGAAAATTATTGACGCGAATCAGAGCTTTTCCGTGTTCCAGCGCAGCGCCTGGTTGCACAACACCATAGGTCACGGAATTAGGCTGGCTACAACTTTCCAAAGACGCGTATGACCAATTCTGAGGTAATTCTGGAAGGTCAAAATTCATACCCAAGTCCTCCCAGCTTTTGGCGAATCAACTGGTCTAGCTCAGCACCCTTCGCCATCTGCTCTCCCAATTTCTCGGTGAGCTGCTGCATCTTCTTAGCGAAGTCCTCATCTTTGTCGTCAACCTCTTCCGCCCCAACGTAGCGACCTGGCGTGAGAACATGCCCGTGCTCAGCGATTTCAGCTAAATTGACGCTGCGGCAGAAACCTGCGACGTCCTGATACTCACCCGCGTCCGGTTCACCGCGCCAAGCGGCGACAACGCTCGCTATGCGCTCAATCACCTCGTCTGTGAGCTCGGACTGCACACGGCTAATCATGGTGGCAACCTTGCGCGCATCAATAAAAAGGATTTCGCCCTTACGGTGCGTCTTGCGCTTGACCAAGAACCACAGGCAAGCCGGAATCTGAGTGTTGAAGAACAGCTGGCCTGGCAGCGCCACCATCACTTCCACCACGTCGGCATCCACCATGGCAGCGCGAATGACACCTTCATTGTTCTGACTGGAGCTCATCGAGCCGTTGGCCAGTACGATGCCGGCTCGGCCGGTTGGCTTGAGGTGGTACAGCATGTGCTGGAGCCAGGCGTAGTTGGCATTACCTTGCGGAGGGTCACCATAGACCCAACGTGGGTCACCGGTCAGGCTGCCATGCCACCAATCGCTGATGTTGAATGGCGGATTGGCTAGAATGAAGTCGGCTCGCAAGTCCGGGTGCTGATTGCGGGTGAAGGTATCCCCCGGCTCACGGCCGAGATTGAAGTCAATGCCGCGAATGGCCAGATTCATCGCAGCCAGCCGCCAAGTGGTCGGATTGGCTTCTTGCCCGTAGATGGACACGTCCCCCAGTTTCCCGCCGTGCGCTTCGATGAATTTCTCAGACTGAACGAACATGCCGCCAGAGCCGCAGCAAGGGTCGTAGACCTGGCCGTGATGTGGGCTGAGGATAGCGACTAGGGTTTTGACGATGCTAACTGGCGTGTAGAACTGCCCGCCGCGTTTACCCTCCGCGCTTGCGAACATGCCAAGGAAGTACTCGTAGACCTGGCCCAGGATATCCCGGGCGACGCTGGGGTTGTCGCCAAATCCGATGGTGGAGACCAGGTCGACCAGCTCGCCCAGCTTTCCGTCTGGCAGTTGCGCGCGGGCGTAGCGCTTGTCCAATATACCTTTGAGCTTGGGATTCTCCAGCTCAATATGCGTCAACGCATCGTCGATACGTTTGCCAATATCGGCTTGTTTTGCAGCGCTACGGAGGGCTTCCCAACGGGCGCCTTCGGGCACCCAGAACACGTTGGTCGCCTTGTAGTAGTCGCGGTCCTCCAGCTCTTCGGCAACGAGTTCCGCATCGGAGTCGTGCAGAAAATAGTCGTCGGTCTGGTCGGCAAACCGCTTGGTCAGTTCAGCCCGGCGAGCGTCAAAGGTATCGGAGATGTACTTGAGAAAGATGAGGCCAAGAACAAGATGCTTGTACTCAGCCGCGTCCATGTTGGTGCGCAGCTTGTCAGCAGTCGCCCAGAGTGTTTTTTTGATGTCGTCGAGCATTGTATTGATGCGCTGTTTGTGGTCAGGAGACTGATATTATGACCAGTTTTACTGTGCCTTGGGGAAATAGCGACTCGATTATTCGCCGTGGAACCCAAGCTAAGTTCGGATGTATCTGGCCGACAAATAATCACGAATTGTCACCGGACTGCATCCGCATTTTCCGGGCCATCGAATGATGCACAAGGCCCTGTCCGGGACCGTTCGCTCTTCGGTTTTATGGATGGAACTGCCGTTGCGAAGCGGGTCGGCGGACCGCGTTAACCGCTTGGGAGTGACGGCGCTGATGGCCGACTGGCGTGCCCGCCTGGGCAAAGCGCCATGACCTGAAGTCAATGCCACTGTAAAAGAAACATGCGCGGAGGTATTTGGTGAATACTTAACTGCGCTCATCGAAGATTAGGCCGATGCTCCGTTTTTTGCTTCAACTCATTCTGCGAACAAACCTTCCCTTCCACCCCGAAGGTCTTCGCTGAGGAATGAATGCCCGGCAACGAGCAAGTTACTACAGAACTTCGTTCAGCCTGATTGCTCAACAATACTGAGCTCATTTTTGATTTTGACACCAAGCGCGCGAGCTTCCTGGTGCGACCAGCCGCGGGAAAAGTGGGACACTTGAAAAACTTTAGCACCGACGTTCATTTTTCGAATGTGCTCTACGGCCTCAATTCCGTGTGCAACGATGACGCGGGGTTTGATTTTAGCAAGCAGGAAGGCGAAGGGAGCAGTAATTCGCTGTTGTGTGGCCAAGTCAGTAGCTTGTTCTGTTGACGCAGAATAGATGTTGGTTTCCAAGCAGCGGCAAGGCGAAGCGCCTTTAAGAATCATCTCAATCACTCGACGTGAAGGGCTCACGGCATTGCGCCGCGTCTTCCCCGGCTTCAGTGGTTTGAGCTGCCGGTCCTTCTTGTATGCCTCGAACCAAGCTACTTTGTCAAAGCCCACACCTGGGCGCCAGAACTGCCAAAAGTCCGCAGACATCGTAGTCGCGGGATTGAAGCCAACAATAAACACGTCGCATGTCAATGGGGAGCCATCGCAGACGAAGGGGCGCAGGTCGGTGGGCGCGCCAATCAGCGCTGCAAGTTCGTATTCGAATTTGGATATTGCCTGCATACTTGGGATGTCCAGAAGATGGGCGAGAATTGCAAATCATAAAGCCTTTCGGCGCCCCCCCTGAGGCGCCCGCAGCACGCCGCCACCGCATCATTTCATCGGGCTCGGCACGAGCTGGAGCGGTCGTTTTTCCAAACCGTCCTAGTTACATCCAGAGCGCTCGTCGGCACAATGGTCTCTGTCGGCAATTTCGCCGACGACTACCACATGGAGCTACAAATGAGCAGAACCGCAAACGACGACCGCAGTGACAGCATGAATCCAAACAACGATAGTTACGATGACAGCCAGGACAACCGCTCTGACCAGCTAAACCCAAACAACGACCGCTATCAAGGCGACGATGGGGACGACGAGTAGGCGTTGAAAATTGAGTACCGGCACCAGTCGGCATCTAGGGACGGCGTATTGGCCGACTGTCCCTGCCCCCCGCTGGAGCCTCTAGGGCGAGTAGCTCAAAGAAAATTGTAGCCGACCCGAGAACCGGGCTCCATCTACTCTTCAACAGTTGTGACCGAACGGAAGACCCGGGCCGGGCAGTGGATTGCCCCTCTACCTCCGCCTTTCAAACTGCAAAACCCAGCAGCAAAGCCGGCGATAACGCTTGTTTTTCCAAACCGTCGTAGTTACATCCGATGCCTGCTCCAGCACAATCGTTCCTGTCGCCAGATTCCACTACTGGCGACAATATAAATGAAGTCAGAACCGACCAGAACCGAAAGACTACCGGAGCGACGGAATGATTCCGCCAGCCGAACTTTGCAATTCACCCTTTGATGAGATGAAACCACAATGATGAAATCACCTTTAAGCCAACGTTCAGGCAAAGCAAACCCGGCTGTCAAGAACAGTCACCCCAAGCCTCCCCCAAAAGCTGCTGCGTCCTCGCCTGCATCCATCAAGCAGGCCCCAAAATCAGTATCGGCGCCCTCCCGTGACGCTATTCGAGGGCGCGGGCACGGTGCTATGCCGCTTTCGATATCAACCGCTCCGAAAGTTTCGACGGCAGCCCCGAAAGCGGTGCCGCCGCAAAAGGCCAGGGAGCCTATCACCACCCGCGAGCGCAAAACGCCTTGGACGATTGAGGCCGCCAGCCGAATCTACAAGGGGACCGCGCAAGACAGCGGTGGTCAGGTAAAGAAGGGAACATTTCCTGCCGCGGCCATGTCGGAGGCTATGAAAGCCTCCCCACCGAGCAAAACCCGCTCAAAATAGTGAAAATTCCTGTTTAGCTGTCTTGGAACTGCAGGCCTAAGCTAGCCTGCTCCCCCACGCATTCAGCCCGTTTTGATGACGCAAGGGGACCCGCTCAGCAATATCCTGCGAAGCGCTGCGTCCCTCCTATCCTCGGCATGAGCGCCGATGAAACTCTAGCCAGTACTGGTACCGGCTGCTAAACCAAACTTCGATGGAGCAATGGCCGAAAGGCATTGTCGGCCAAGGTGCCAAAGCGTCTGCTGCAGGAGTCCCATGCAGCTTCTTTGCTCTTTCTGAGACCAAAGTGGCGTGGTACCCTACGAAGTTGAAATACGTCGCAGCCCAATACATTCGCTGCGTCTCCTCAGACTCAACTTTGCCGAAGAGCGCAACCGACATTGACTTCAAATACGACCATTTTGGCAGGTTCGTTCCGCGGCTCCAGGCGCCCAGAGTTCCTATGTCAACGCATAAGCTGGCAAGCCTCACGTCCTCACTCAACGCCTTAATTGTCGAAACCCCAGCTTTTTCCAGCAGCCATCGAAAGAACAGACCGATGGGATTCTTCTCTTTCGAATTCAGCGACGGCAGAAGAAAGGCGAAATTCGACGTCTTGACGTTACCGGCAGCGACCTGCAACTGAACGTCCCAACAGGCCATGATGCTTAGGCGTGCTTCGAGAGCAACCGATGCCCGAACAGGAAGCAGCCCCTGAAAATTAGGCGATGCTTCAATCGCTTCCAACGCCGCCGGCCAAAGGAAATGTCGCATCAACGGGTCAGCTGCTAATTGCCGTGAAGCGTCGGCGAAGAGACCTTGCGCGCAGAGCTTAGCGGCATCAACACATGCGCGCTCGATGTCCATGGTCAGCTGGTCATGAGAATGAAGTGGCTCTTCTCTAAATGGCTCACTCGCGTAGAAATAAAAGGTCCAAAGCCCAACTATGCCGGCTCGTTGCGCGACGGACTCGTCTCCTCCCAGCATGACGCGCATTTCGTCTTGTATCTGAGGAGGCAACATCTCAATCACATCGTTTGACAGACGCTTAGACCAAGGAATATTCAACTTCTCCGAGCGCTTCAGACGTTTATACAGCGACTCCTTACCCATCTCCGCATACAATTTACTGAGTGGGTTGCCGCCGAGTTTCATTTCAACAGTTGGGTCAAACAGAAATAGTCCGCTTAGCTCCAATGCTTTCGCCCGACCTTCAAAAGGGTTGAGAAACTTAATCTTCGATTTCTTGACTGTTCGCACCTCTTTTGAAGTGTCCCTGACCTCGCTATCAGAAATCACACGAACCTGTCCAGACCTCATCTTTCCTCCGACCGAGCAGAGGCATGTACCATCGGCGCGAAGCCGTTATCGAAGGCCCTAACGACGGATTGAGGCGTTAACACTTTCACGACCGGGGTGCCGCCAATGCTCTTTATGGCACCATAGCCATCAAACGACCACGGCAAGAAACCAGAGGCTGCAACAAGGTAAGCAGCTCCCTCGTACTCGAACATGGCACCGTGGGGCAGCTCGTCGAGCGGCGCATCAAACGTCACTTTGCGTCCGCCAGGAAAAGAGCGCTCGGCGTGAAGGACCTTGTCGACATCAGGCATCAACGTCGTCGCACGCAGTTCGTCAACCACGTTTGCGCGTACCCACGCATCCTTGAACTCACGATGGCGCGCCCTCTGGCAGTAAGAACACGGCCGGTGACCCGCCGCAAAGGCGGTCGCTTCGTCGAGGAAAAAAAGCTCGGAGTAATTCCCTGGCGAGAATGGTTTAGCCCGCTTGATGCTGTTGAATTCAAGCAGGCACGTGGCCCATGCCTTATGCGCCCACGGTCTGACAATACGATTCCCGTCGTCATGAAGGATTCCGCGATTCCCCATGAGTGTTCCTCTGCTTGGAACAGCATGCAGTTGGCCCCATGGGTCGACGCGATTTTGAAGATTTTGTGAGGTCATTTCATGGCTTTCAAAGTCGCTACGGTTTGGCTAGGCGGCTTCCCATAAGGGCAGTTTGGGGCAACGGGGGCGTCGGGACAGCTACGGTACCACGCCTGAACTATCGCACCCTGCGAGGCATTGGAGATGCGAAGTTCGAACAGTCCGGATTTCCTCAAAATTTGGCGCCAAGTCTTGCAGCCATACCTGTTTGGTCCCTGGTCTCGATTTTCCTTCGAGATAAACCCTATCGCGGCATCGAGGGAGGTCCATCCGCCCACTTGACAAGCAGCTTCAGCCTCGCGCAGGCATTCGACTATCGTGCTCCGCGGCCAGCACACTGAACCGTCCTCGTTGATACCATGAATAAACATATCTTCGAAGGCCTTTGACTGCACGTATGACGACGCCAGCGCCTGGGACTCAACTACGCTGTTGGCCCAAGTTTTCAATAGCTTGCATTGGCTATCAATTTTGCCGTAGCAAACGTCGAGATGGATGGATGCAGCGCGACATCCGTTTTCATCAGAGATGTCGAAATTTTCAATGAGATGATGGACGAGGTCATTGCGCATTGCCACCAGCTCGGCCAAGCCATCCTTGGTTTGCGCATAGCGCTCAGGCGACATTGAGATATTGAATCGCACGCTGGCCCAAGGAACATCAGCAGATTGGCCGCCGGACCTGGTGCCATCATCCGGAATAACCTCAACGTCCGATGAAGCCGCAGTCAGATGGTCACCGGTGAACGTTCCCACGAGCGTGCCCAAAGTCTTGTTGCGCACGTCGGCGAGTTTTTGGTCCTGCACGGCTTGGAATCGTTCTACCGGACCTTTCACTGCCATGCCCGCGACCATTGTCTTCAACAACCGCTCGTACTGCTGCACACGCAACATGCAGCGGCCCAGCTTACGCTGGACTTCATGCTGTAGCTCTATTAAAACGCCGCTCACGTCAACTATGGATTGAGATGAACTCGGGCTCTGTTGTCACTTCTTCACGATGCTATTGTAAATGCCTACTGCCGCGCCAACTTTGGCGCCGATTATGGTGCTAACAAATGGAATTGGAATCAAGGAAGCTAAGACTCCGCCGACCACTGCACCGGCGGCCGCGTCTTGGACGAGTTTTGACTGCAGAGCGCTCTTGCCCAATTGGCCGAGCTCCGCAGCCGCCGCGCCGGCAACCTCCCGAACCTTGGCTGCAGCGATTTTTGCGTCTTCGAAATCTACTTTGCCGTCGCCGTTCAGGTCGCCGACCAGGACGCCAAGCGCACCGAGTGCGTTGCCGGCGGAATCGGCTGCAACTCCAAGGGCCGTCCCGGCAGATTTGGTGCTCGTTGATGCAGATTCGCCAGCGGCGGAGGCTCCTTGTTTGACTGCGGCTAACGACTTTGCTGTGCCGTTCGAAATTGAATCTCCTGCTCTCGATGTAAAGTTCGACGTTGCTTGGGCGGCATCACCCAATACCTCTCCAGTCGATTTGCCGAACTCAAGCGCGGAATTTCCAGCTTTTTCAGCAGAGGTTTTGGCTGCGGCAAGCGAGGTTTCGGCCGATTTGGATACGGCGTCTGCGGCTGAAGCAGCAGCGTCGCCTATGCTCTTTACAAATTCGGAGAAAGTGCTTTTCATAAGTTCCAATCTTGGTGAAGAATGAGGCATGTCCTGGCTGCGCGGTGTTGCAATCTTAGCCATATACTTCCAAAATGTCCATCAAGCAAGTTCGACACGCCACCAGAATAGAAATCGCGCATATGAAATCCCGATGCTGCGCATCGACGGGCGGTAGCAAAAGACGACTGCAGAAGCGGCAATGGCGTTTTTTTGTTCAGATTGAGCTGACAGCTACCAACTGTTCAGTCTCCACCCGACCATAAAAAAGCTTCACGTAGCGCCAATCGTTGGCTTATACTGTGTTTTTATACAGTAGTTTTCCAGACGGTTTCCATCAAGAACCCGTTGGAGCGAATGAGCAAAAAATCATGTTGGCGCCACCCTTGATACCGGATGAGAGCACTCGAACACTTGCGCAGCTGGTCGCAAAGGACGTCTGGCGCGCGAGCGAGTTGGCGGTTTCGAGGTCAACCACGCGCGCCACTGGGCACGCATATCTCGACGCTGAGCTACCAAACAAGGGCTGGCCAAGGTCGTCCCTCATTGAACTCTTGCTCCAGCAATCAGGCATCGGCGAGCTGCAGCTCTTGGAGCCAGCGCTTGCCGCGCTCTCGAAGACACAGCGAATCGCATTGGTACAGCCGCCCTACATTCCGCAGTCGATGGCGTTCAAGGTGGGCGGCATCGACACCAACCGGCTACTTTGGATAACGGCGAAAAGTAGTGCCGACGCTCTTTGGACTACCGAACAAATCTTGAAGAACGGCAGCTGCGGGGCAGTCATTTTTTGGCAACAAAACGTCAGGTCAGAGTCATTGCGCCGGCTGAATCTGGCAGCGCAGACGACCGATACATGGTTCTGGTTCATGCGCCCGATGTCGTGCGCCAGCGATTCGTCCCCTGCTCCGCTGCGGCTGGCTCTTCGCCCGGCGCTTGGAGGCGTGTCTGTAGAAATTTTGAAACGCCGTGGACCGCATTGCGACGTCCCGCTATTTATTCCGCTGGCTGACATGCCTGCCGGTCGTCAGCTGTTGGATATAGACCATGAAGTTATTGATAACTCTTTACCTGCCCTTATTACCTCTCGAGTCGCTGCGCCCGTCTTGGTCTGAACCCGGCGCATTTGCTGTCCTCGACCAAAACACGGTGACGGTTATGTCCAACGAGGCTGCGCGCACCGGCGTTCGACGAGGAATGCGCGCCGGTGGCGTGTCCGCAATTTCGCCGACAACCGTCATGCTGGAGCGCACCCCGGAAAAAGAAATGCTGGCGCGAGATGCCATCGCGATGGCGATTCTTCAGTTCACGCCGGAGGTCACCCATACCGATGACTTCAGCATCCTGATGGATGTCAGCGCCAGCCTCACGCTCTTTGGCGGCCCCCTGGCAATCTGTAGACGAATAGGCGCGAGCATTGCGTTGCTGGGATTCACTGCCCATCTGGCGGCGGCGCCTACAGCCATGGGCGCCTGGTTGCTGGCCCGTTGCGTCCGCACGCGGGGGCAGCCTGTCCGGCGCCGGGTCGCCCGGATGAAGACGCTCGAACAGCGGCTCAACGGGCTGCCGTGCGACCTGCTTCCTGCAGCGGCTCCGTATCGAGACTGGCTGACCGGAATTGGTGCTCATGACCTAAGTGCGCTGCGCCGCCTGCCTCGCGCAGGATTGCTGCGTCGGACAAGCAAACAGTTGCTGCTGGAGCTTGACCGCGCATATGGCCAATCGCCAGAGATGTTCGACTGGATAAAGGTGCCGCTCACGTTCTCTCAGCGAATGGAAACGTTCGACCGCGTCGAGCACGCAGATGCTCTGCTGCACGGTGCAACCAGTCTGATACTGCAACTGGTCGGCTGGCTGGTGTCGCTTCAACAGGCCGTCAGAATCTTTACGTTCTACCTTGAGCACGAACGCGGACGCACCGCCATACCTCCGACTGAACTGGAAATCACGCTGGCGGAACCGGCTTGGCATGAGGGCCATCTGATTCGGCTGTTGAAAGAGCGCCTGGGCAAAGTCGAACTATCGGCACCGGTCATCGCCCTGCGCCTGGAGGCTAAACAGCTTGTGCCTATGCTTCCACCGACGCAATCGCTGTTCCCAGAACCGGGCGGTTCGCCCGCCGACTTTCACCGACTGCTGGAATTGCTGTCGGCGCGGCTAGGGCCAGAAAATGTTCTGGCGCCGACTTCACTGCACGACTATCGACCCGAAGTGTGCAACGCGTGGGTACCTGCGACAGACAAAATCCCGAAACCTAGCAAGGACGACGATGAGCTTCTTGAAGACCGTCCATACTGGTTGCTGCCGAAGCCGATTGCGCTCCTGATGCGCAACGAGCGTCCATTTTACGGCAGTCCGTTGAAGCTGATACGGGGACCTGAACGCGTCGAAGCTGGCTGGTGGAATGACCAAGTCGCTGCTCGAGACTACTACGTTGCCCAAGGGACGGACGCAAGCTGCTATTGGATTTACCTGGAACGAACGACGGATGCTCGCTGGTTTCTGCACGGCCTGTATGCGTGACACATGGCGACCATCCAGCAAAATCTCCCAGATTACGCGGAGCTTCAGTGCTTTAGCCACTTCACATTTTTGAAAGGTGCCTCGGCGCCCGAACACCTCGTTGAACGCGCGACAGCATTGGGTTACAACGCCATTGCTATCACCGACGAATGCACGCTCGCTGGCGTCGTCAAGGCGCACATCAAGGCAAAGGAGCTTGGCCTGCATCTGCTCATCGGAAGCCAGATGACCGTCACGCCGGAGGATGGCACCGCACCTTTCACGCTCATCATCTTGGCGATGAATCGAAACGGCTACGGTAACCTCAGCGAGCTGATAACGGTCGCCCGCACGCGCGCAGAAAAAGGCACGTACTTGGTGCTTCCACGCGATATCGCGAATCCGGTCGGTGACCTCACGCCGTTGCGCGGCATGCCGGATTGTCAGCTGATATTGGCGCCGAAATATGGGAGCACGTTCGAAGACGTCGAACGCCACGCTGCATGGCTCGTACAGTGCGCGCCTGGCCGGGCGCGAATTGCGATAACACTTCACCACCGTGCCCGTGACGACAAGCACAAAGCGATGGTGAGCCGTGTATCCGACAGCTACGGTCTGCCTATCGTCGCTACTGGGGACGTGTGCATGCACGTTCGTTCGTACAAGCCGGTACAAGATACGATGACAGCTATTCGGTACGGACTCTCGGTCGCTGAATGCGGATACAAACTGATGCCGAACGCCGAACAACATTTGCGGTCACGCCTCCGGCTTGGCAATCTCTATGCCCGTGACGCTCTCGATGAATCGGTGCGGGTCGCAAAATTGTGCACGTTCTCGCTCGATGAACTCCGATATGAATATCCACACGAACTCGTCCCAGAAGGTGAAACGGCTACATCCTACCTACGCAGCGAGGCGTACATCGGGGCACATTGGAGGTACCCGGCAGGAATCCCTGACAACGTGCAAGCCTTGCTTGAGCGAGAGCTCGAACTCATAGCGGAAATGGAGTACGAGAGCTACTTCCTCACCGTCTACGATATCGTACGGTTTGCACGTTCGCAGCATATCCTCTGTCAAGGCCGCGGGTCGGCGGCAAACAGCGCGGTGTGCTTTTGCCTGGGCGTGACCGAGGTCGACCCCGTACGCGGCACCCTCCTCTTCGAGCGATTCATTTCAAAGGAGCGCAACGAACCGCCAGACATCGACGTCGACTTCGAGCATCAACGGCGCGAAGAAGTCATCCAGTACATCTACAAAAAATATGGACGCATGCGCGCTGCACTGACGGCAGTCGTCATCAGCTACCGGCCGCGCAGCGTATTGCGGGATGTTGGAAAAGCGCTCGGGGTTGACCTGTCCGTCGTCGACAAGGTCGCAAAAGCTTCTCATGGATGGGGCGGTAAGGCCGACCTGCAAGAACGACTGCGTTCATGCGGATTCGACCCCGAATCACCCATCGCAGAAAAATGGAATGACCTTGCCGAGCGTCTGATGCGCTTTCCCCGCCACATTTCGCAGCATCCCGGAGGGTTTGTCATATCTCACTCCAAGCTCTGCCGCCTCGTGCCTGTCGAAAATGCCGCGATGGAAAATCGCACCATCGTTCAGTGGGACAAGGATGACCTCGACGCCGTTGGGCTACTGAAGATAGATATTTTGGCGTTGGGCATGCTGAGTTGCATTCGCCGCGCACTGGACCTCGTTTCCGAGCAACGCGGCGAACGGTTCGAACTGCGCGACGTGCCACACGAAGACCCGGCAACCTACGAAATGATTTGTCAGGCAGATACCGTCGGGGTCTTCCAGATTGAGAGCCGCGCGCAGATGTCGATGCTGCCGCGACTTCAACCCAGAACTTTTTATGACCTTGTCATCGAGGTGGCCATCATCCGACCAGGGCCGATTCAAGGTGGCATGATTCATCCCTACCTCCGCCGCCGACAAGGCATCGACCCCGTCAGCTATCCCAGCCCGGAGATGGAAGCTGTTCTTTCGCGGACACTGGGCATCCCAATTTTTCAAGAGCAGGTAATGCAAATCGCCATGGTCGCCGCCGGCTTTACTGCCGGCGAAGCGGACCAGTTGCGCCGAGCGATGGCGGCATGGAAGCGCAAAGGCGGGTTGGAACAGTTTGAAGAAAAGCTCATGGCCGGAATGTCAGCGCGTGGGTATTCAGAGGAATTCGCTACCGCGATAGTTGGCCAAATTCGAGGATTCGCAGAGTACGGCTTTCCGGAGTCGCACGCCGCCAGTTTTGCCCTGCTGGCTTACGCGAGCAGCTGGCTCAAGTGCCATCACCCAGCCCCATTTTTGGCGGCACTGTTGAACAGCCAACCGATGGGCTTTTATAGCGCGTCGTCGCTGGTCCAGGACGCGCGCCGGCACTCAGTCGAAGTTCGCCCAGTTGACGTCTGCGTCAGCAGCTGGGAGGCCGCGCTGGAGCCCATCGCAGGAGCACAACCTGCAGTGCGCTTAGGCTTCAACAACATTAATGGATTGGAGCGAGAAGCCGGCTGGCGCATCGAAGAAGCTCGCGCTTCCCATCCATTTTCGAGCACCACGGATTTGGCGGCTCGCGCGAATCTAAACGCCGGCCATCTCAACGCGTTGGCAAGTGCAAATGCGCTTGAGTCGCTATCGGGGAACCGGCGCCAGGCCCTATGGCAGGCGGTCGCCAGCGTACCCGAAAAAGGTCTATTGCGGCCCGCGACAGTGGTGGAGGAATTCGTCCAAATGGAGGCCCCGTCGGAAGCTGAAAATATCGTCGCCGACTACCGCCATCTCGGCCTCACGCTGGGCCGGCACCCGCTCGCACTGCTGCGAAGCCGGCTAGCAACGCTACGATTCCTTCCGGCAGAAATCCTGAATCAGTTCGACAATGGGCGACTGGCCCGGGGATGCGGAATCGTAACCGTCCGCCAACGACCTCAGACTGCCAACGGTGTGATTTTTGTGACGCTCGAGGACGAGACCGGCAACGTCAACGTAATTTGTTGGCCGAGTCTAGTCGAGCAACAGCGCAAGGAACTAATGGGGGCATCGCTGCTGGGCGTGTACGGCGTTTGGCAGTGTCAGAACAATGTGCGGCATCTGGTCGCAAAGCGCTTGGTCGACCTTTCGCATCTCCTGGGTGAGCTCGATACGCGAAGCCGCAATTTTCACTGAGTCGGCAAGGGACAAATGGCAACTTCGTCGGAACTGGCAATGCGCGCCCTGGGCCATCTCGACTAAAATAGTGCGATTGAAACGACAAGAGCGCTGGATGACGTTTTCGTTGGTGACCAGACGACAACTAGATACACTGATTGCCGCACGAATTGCCACACAAACCCAAACAACAACTGAAGTCGAACCCGGTCAATACAATGAGCATGCGGCGCCCCAGCAGCCTGGCCATTACAAACAAGCTACGAGGTCAGCATCTGTCACACGTGGACTTCGGCGATGATGGTCGTCGGCTCACTCTGCATTTTTCTGGCGGAATCTCGCTGGCCGTCGACGCCAGCCCTGCAGGCATGCAGGTGGCCGTCGAACAAATAGCTCCCACCGAGCCATCGGACCCAGGCGTCAAGCAACCGACGAAGCGGCAACTCGAATACCTGCTGTTCATCGACAAGTACGTCAAGCACTTCGGCAGAGCACCTGCAGAGGCGGACATCGAACGGCACTTCTTGGTGTCCCCTCCGACCGTCAACCAAATGATGAAAATGCTGGAACGTCAAGGCTTCATCACGAGAAAGCCTGGTACGCCCAGGTCCACACGGATTTCCATTGACCTGGGCACCGGCCCGTCAAGAAAATGAGCGAGCCGAAAAAATACTTAACACGCCGAAAATGGAAAGTCTACCGTCCAACTGCCCAGGAATTGGCGTTCTACTGTGCCGCCCAGGAGAACGACATTCAAGCGCTCCAGCAACTATTGGCTGACGGCGTCGACGTCAACTGCGCGCCATACGGCAGCACTATCCTCGCGATTGCCGTCATTTTTGGCAGTCCCGAATTTGTTCGGATTCTGATTTCTGCGAGCGCCGATGCCAACCTGACTCACGGCCGTGGAACTCCGTTGATTTCCGCTCTGATGCGCGGTATAGAAAGCATGGTGCTCCTCTTAATTGAGGCCGGTGCCGACGTCAATCTGGTTGGCAACATTGAGGACGGTCAAGCACCGCTTCAATATGCGGCCGAGTATGGCCTGCCGAATTGCTTACAAGCGCTGGTTGCTGCCGGCGCAGACGTTAATCACGTCAATAAAAATGGCTGGACGGCGCTGATGTCAGCGACCGAGCGAGACCAACTGGATTGTCTGCGCCCGTTAATAGATGCCGGCGTGGACCTGAACCACGCGACGAACGACGAAGGTTGGACGGCGCTGACTATCGCAGTGCGCAGAGAATACCTAACCTGCGCACAGGAGTTGCTGTCGGCGGGTGCGGACGTCAACTACGTCGACGACGCCGGCCGAACGCCATTGATTTATGCCGCACGCAGTTGGAATTTTATTTGCGTTCAGGCCTTGCTTCAGGCTGGCGCCGATGTCAGCCATGTCGATAAGTCAGGCTGGACGGCGCTGGTCTGGGTCGACAGGTGGTTTTCGCCATACTTGAACAACGGGGCGTCCGCCAGCGACTGTGGTCTAGTCGAAACACCGAAGGAGTGGCCGCTTTCACTCGAGCATTTCCGGCCCGTCTCCGGCATGGCCAGCCAAGCAGACCGGCACCAATGTCTTGAGTTATTGCGGACGGCGAGGAACAAACTTATGTACGTCTTGGAAGATGTTCGCGATGAAAGCTGCGAGCCGGCAGAGCACCGGACGATAGCCAACCCAATTTGAACTTTGAACTTAGGGGTCCAGGTGCAACGGAACGGGAAACCGGGTTAAGGGTTGCCTGTCAGGTTGAGGTCATAGGTACCTGCAAGAGAGCGTCAGAAAATGCCTGAATCGACTCTATTTTTACTCCGTTGGAGCTTCATGCTTGACGTCAGGTTGAAGCGTACCCGTACTGTACACTTTGGGGCTGGGCCAACGCCAGCAATCGGCCAGGAGCGGACGTAGGGACTAAAATCGGTACTAATCGAGGCAAAGTTCGTGCGGGCCTGTCGAAAACCTTCTGCGTGAAACGTCGTTACTGAACAACCGATAAATTTAAGAGGAGTACGGCATGACCGAAGTTCAACACCAAGCCAACATGGAGCAGGTCCGACACTTATTGTTGTCCTGGGCCAGCGCTACCCGCACCGACGAACGTAGCAAAATTTTAAAAAATCACCATCCTGACTCGCTTATCTTTGACGTGCTTCAACCAACGCAGTACGCAGGGACCGAGGCTTACCGTGCCAGTTGGGACAGCTGGCAACCTGAAACCCAAGGCGACAATGTTTTCGAATTTACCGATTTAAATGTGGTGACGGGTGAGGACGTAGCATTTGCCTCAGGTTTGATTCGATGCGGTGGAACGTTAAAAGACGGAAAAAGTTTTGAGGACTTGGTGCGGGCAACTTTTTGCCTTCAAAACCTGTCCGATAAGTGGACAGTGATGCACCAACATATCTCGAAACCGATGGGTAAATAGCATCGCGGTAGCGCTGACGCTGTCGACAGCAAAGCTTGAAGTCACCGTCCGCTTTGGGCGAAAGCAGTCCTTAACCCGGGTTTCCGTTCCGCTGCACCTCAGGCCCCAACTTACTGCGAGGAACGGATGAAGGGAATCTCGATAAACGACACACTACTGCACGAGGTCAGGATGCTTACCGTGCCGTACCAAAAAGGTACCGTCAGCTATTTTTCGTATCCGAAGACCAGGATTGACTTCACGGCCGAAGGAGATGAGATTCAGCTGTCTGTTCCCGCCATGTTGGCAATTGAACTGTACCGGGCCGGGATACTTCCGCAAGATGCGCAAGCGACCTTCCCCGTCAGCATCAGCGGGAAGAAGGTCGGCACGTACCGGGTCGCAGATTTTTGGTATCCGGCCGTGGGCACCGGCTCGAGGGACACCATCTCGATTCTGTTGTCGCGTGCGATTGGCGCCTGATACATATTGGTGCGCGCTCGACTGCGGCCAGGTCGAACCACTGAAAAATGACAATGAGCAGAAAACTCTCACCAACGATGAAAAAAGCTCTGGCCGCAATCGTCAGCTTAGGAGGCGAAGTACACCCAGATGGATGCTCCTACTGGCGCAGCAAGCCGATTCCTGATGGTAAGCGCCTACGGTACGAACTCGATGGCGCGAGTGGCAACTTCTGCTGCGTGGTGGAGACCTCGACCGTTAAGAGCTTGGTTTCGCGTGGGCTCCTTGAGTTAATCGGGGAAGCGGATTCTGCCACCAGTCGCGCATACCGGACGACGGCGAAAGCTGGCGCGATTTGCGGCTAACACCGAAAAACGATTTACGACTTGGGTTGACCGAGGATGGCGGAGTGCTTATTGTTGGCTTTGGAGTCGTCCACGCCAGCTTTTGGAAAAAATGGGCGAAGTGCAGCTCACTCGTCGACGCCGTGCGCCTCAAACAAATCATCCATCTCGTCTCCGACGCCATAGTCCAAGTTTTGACTGATGTCTCGAACCCGACCTAGACGAGAAATGAAAGCATCCCGCTGGTCCGCAGGGAGCGCGGCAGCAGCCGTCAACGCCGCATCGAACATACGAACCAAAGCGTCGAAATACCTCTCATCTGCCAAACCGATGTCCGCGCTGAATCCAGCTGCGCATTCGCAAAAATACACCATCAACTCGGCCATGCTTTCAGGGTGGCCAATAGCCTTCTTATAGTCAGTGATTGCCTTCTTGGCCTTGGCGACCGACGTGTCTTGGTTCTTGAGAACATCCGGCCAAAGCCAGCGCTCGATGGTCTTCTTGTAAGACGCAAGCGTGTTCTCGCCGAGACCAAATCGCGTATGCAAGAAAGCCTGGTTGTCCTTGTTCGCAGAGTACAAATCCTGAACGAGCGCGACAAGGCCAGCCTGGTCCAAGCCCAGCAGCCGCCTTTTGACATCGCCCCAGGTAGCGACCGATTTCGTAGATTTCGTTGCCATCGAGCGCCTCGCATTTCATTTTTCGATACGACTGTCCGGGCCAGCTTAGAAATGCTAACCAGCCCGCCGTTAGGCTGCGAATTTTACGATGCAGCAGCCATTGCACGCAATGGTCGTCCGCCTGCGACCTATTACGAAAGCTACAAGGCCGAAGACACCGTTCGTGGAACGATTGACGTCAAGATAAGAAAGGCCGTTCGCTGGGTCGAGGACCCTGCTATTCGTCGCAAGGTCGAGATGGAAGTGCGCGCAGAACGTGAGTCCTCGCGACGCATGAAAGGCGCTGAAGTCGGAGGCTGCAAAGGCGAACAAGGACGCCTCCTCGCGCAGCTCGTATCGTTCGAGAAAATGGCGAAGGGACTTGACCGCGCCCGGTCCCTTCGCCGCTTCACGGACGAGATTGTTGCGAGCAATGCGGCGCCGGCAGAGCTCGTTGGTAGACTGGAGCTGATGGCACTGATGGCGGACTGGCTGCACCCTCTGGTGAAGGAACCATGGCCTGACGTCGATGGCGTTGGTGACAGGAAGCCGTATGGGGGTCTTTGGTAGATGTCGGTTATTTTCCGTTCGATGCTGCGACTAATAGTGAGACCTCTACGCGCAAATACCCCCAGTGAGCCAGCACAAATGCTAACCTGTGATTCTGTGCTTGATGAGCATCGCATCATATCTTCACATTTTGGAGGTTTTCTTTGAAAATTGCTTTAGTTCAGCTTGATGCAAGCAATGACGATGCTTGGTCCATTGATAGTATGGAAGATTTGCTAAGTCTTTCTTCTGGTGCAGACTTGGTAGTCTTCCCCGAAGGGATGCCCTTCTATCAAACCGGGAAGAACACGGTTTCAAATGAAGTAGCAATCGAAAAACTTTGTTCTGTCAAATCGGTAGGAAAGCCTTTCATCGCAGGGGGGTATGTCCGTTATGGAGAACATATCCGAAATGTCGCATACCTTATATACAAAGGAACTATGCTTGCCAGTTATTTCAAGCGGACGAAATGGCGTGGTGAACACTTTGAGCCTGGAAATGAATCAGAAGTAGTTAAATTTTCTTGGGAAACGAAAGCTTGTATCCCATTGATATGTGCCGACGCTGGAGACAATCCAAGCCCAACAGGAACACGAAGGATGTACCAAGCTCTTGAACTCGGCGCAGATACCAATACTCCCATTGTAATTCCGTCGTTTGGTGCAGGCTTAATGACCTCATATTGGAAGGTGCCGTTGACAGCTTGGGCCCGCGGCTGTGGAGCGCCCGTAGCGATATGTGGAGTCTCGGGTAAGAGCAACAATACGTACTTTGAAGACGGCGAGAGCAAACACTATGGTGGCGGCGGAAGTGCCGTTTTTTTGCCAGACGGCACTATCTCGGAACAAAGCGCGAAACGCGGCATTTACATTGTGGATTTGAAGAAAGGTACGACTGAACGCAGAAAAATCGAACTTTAAGTTTAGAGAGGAAAAATGTGCATTGGAAAACGACATCTTTCAAGACAAGAACTCCTCGACGGAGTCCGGGCCACGCCAGTAACAAAGCTGGCCAAAGGCTACGAATTATCCCGCGTGGGTTTCAGCTAGCTTGCGGCTGCCCCTAACGAATGCGTCTGGTGCAGGCCAGTTTGCCTATGCGGATGCCGGTTTTTTTACCGAAGTGCTAATGCAGCACCGCGCACTCAGATTGGATGCGCAAACTAAACGGAACGTAATTACGTCGGCGTACAGTTCCGTCTGAATTGATGCCATGCACGATGAAATTATGAATTCCTTCGACTGCCAAAGCGACAGCGCTACTCCTCTGGTCTTAGCATGCCCATCGGACCTTTCCTTAAGCTGTCCGAGATGGCAGTCAATCTTCTCGTAGCAGTCCCGGAGATGGCGCGTTGAGGCCAGGCACCCAGCCTCGTCCGAAATATCAAATCGTTCTGTAAGGTGGTGGACCAAGTCATTGCGCATTTCTTTTAGCTCCGTCAGCGCTGCTGACGTCTGGTGATAGCAGTCAGTAGCCATCGACATCGCGAACTGCACCCTCAACCACGAAACTTCAGCGATAGTTCCGGCAATTCACGCAGCGGCATCCGTCGCGTTTATTTTTCTGCTCGCCGTCGACGAGACAGTCGCGGGTAAACAAACGAACCAGGGTACCCAACGTCATCGTACTCGCGTCGGTCTTCTGCTTTGCAAGGACTGAGGTCAGGTTTTCGGGCGCGCCCGCAACCGACGCCGTCGCCACCATGGTCTTCAACATACGTTCGTACTGCTGAAGTCGCAGCATGCATCGCCCCAACTTCTGCTGCATTTCAAGCTGCGCGACCTCTATCGGGTTCCGCATATCTGATTCCATCACAATGTCCTTCGCAAGAAAAGCGATGATAGCTTACGACTCTCCCCCTTCGGAAGTTTGCTCTCCGACCGGCGTTGCCCAAGAACACGCTGCAATCAAATAAAACGTTTCGAGGGGGCGGGCCAATTCTGCGACCGCGGCAACGGAAAGTGACGTTGAATCCGCCGGGATTTCAAACGTAAACCCATCAGCGAGAGCGACCGATGTGGCTCCGCAATCCCTGCAGGCCCCGATTCCAAAAAGCTCGAGGCGGACCGCGGCGGTCGCAAATCAATTCGCAACCCCTCCTCGACCACATCAACGAATTTGTCTAAATGATTGCGCGGACTCGCGACAATGCGGTTCGCAACGGAAGAACCGTCGGACGCCCTTCCTGCCACGAGCTCCATCGGAGCCACGAGGTTATGCGCTAGAGTGTGCGTGCTGAGCTTGGCGAGGTCCTCAGCCACTTGGAACAGCCGGCGCAACTGGTGCACCATGTCTCCGAGCGCGCGTTCGCGCAACCGCGCTAAGCTCGCCGCCATTCAGTCTCTCAACGACTGGCTGGCCGTGCGCGTCGATTGCGCCGACTTTGTGCCGTGCTGGCGTGGCCCACGTCTGGTCGCGGCGGACGCCTCGACTTTCAGCTTTGGATTTTGTGCCAGCACCGTGACCAATCCTACCAGCGCCGACCAACTCGCCATCGGCCTTGTTTCTGCCCGGCGCCGAAATGATGGTGGCCGCCTCGCTGCTCAGCATCCACGAGAGCTAGCGCTAGATGCTCTTCCAGCATCTCGACGGTCTCGGTCCCGGCGAACTGCTGCTCACGGACCGCGGATACCCGTGCCGCTGGGTGCCTGCCGCACTGGGCTAGCGCGGCGTCGATTTCTGCATGCGTGTCGAGCGCGCCGGCAACGCCGGTTTCGACTGTGTGCGCCTTGTCCCCACAGTGCAGCGAGCGCCCCGTAACCGGTAACAGGTAACAGAAGCGGCGTTTTCTTGTTACCGTAATATGGCGTTACAGTGTTCCCGCGCTCGTGGCAAGAACTGGTCCGCCGCGGCTGGGACGGCATCTGGGCGCGAAGATTGCTCGGCGTGTGGGGAAATCTCGCGCTAATGATGCCTGGCCAACGATTTCCACTGGCAAACGCCGCGCGGTCGGCTTTGGGGCAGCTATCAGCGAAGCGCAATGTGGCTTCAGACTGTGGCATGGAGGTCTCGGCCTGACCGTCGAAATTCGAAGTCCTCAAATCGTCAGATAGTCATTCGCTTGTCCTTGGAAGTGCGCGCCAGCGCACGGCGCCTTGACCGCTTCGGCAGTATTTAAGAGGGTCCTCGCGCGCATGCGGTACTAAGAATCCCAGCACCTAGAGTACTTCTGAATTCTGTAGCACTAAAGTTCGTATTTTGAAAGAACTGCTGCCCGAAGGCAGAACGGCCCCCAACCCAAGCACGCCGTTGGGAGTCCGTATCTGCCAGGCGAAATCGCTCCGCGGCACCTGCCACACGCAAACTGCGTAGCGAAGCGCGACTAGACTCAGACGGAGTTTGCCCGCCCCACCCCACCTCTAGTCGACGCCAGTGGTTGTCCTTGGTGCCCGCATGGACAAATTGTAACGGCCGCGGTGTGTTGAGCCCCCTCTCCGTCGTTATGTCTAGTGCTTGAAGTTTATATATTTCCGCTGCTCGAGGTAATTGCCGCTTTCTCTTTCAGAAAATATAAACGCCGCGACTACACGGTCTGTCACCTGGTAGCACATGCCGGCACAAACTGGCCTCATTCCGAGACTGGTAGAAGTGGCATGAACAACACCAACCGACACAACGAAAGAGAAGCCATGACGACCGAACTACTCGACCTGAACGACTTGGCCAGCATGCTCGGCCGCAGTCCTGAAACCATCAAAAAAGACATGCTGAGGAACCGCCTCGCTGTGCCGCCGCGCTTACATATTCCAGGGACCCGACTGCTCCGCTGGCGACACGTTGACGTTGAAGCATGGCTTGCGAGCCATGTCGAACAACGCGATGCAGAGGACAACATCAGCCAACAGAATAAAGCGAATTCAAAATGACCAACCCAATTCACCGTCCGACGTTTCCTTTCGCTTTTACACACGCAAACGAGTTTGAGCTAATCGCTGGCTTTATGCTGGCTGCACGCAGCGCCGGCTGGACTCACGAGGCAGTGCTGCAAACACTAGACGAGGCAATGTCGGACATCCATGGGAGCTTACACATTACATTTTCCCAATGGTGCTTACCGCTCGCGCCAGAGACACACCGGTAAACTAATTCCGCATGTACTCGCTCCGGCCCCGCGCCATTCAGACCTAAATGTGGAAGTGACAGGCCGACTGTACGTCGACCGCGGATTCATTCGGAAACAAGTCCCTTCCGATAAATGTGCCCCGCGCAAACCTGAGCACGCAATTTTGACCACCCCGCTGGCCGCGCCATGGATTTGCGCACGGTCAGCGTCGTAAGCAAGTCCTGGTACGAAAACCACGACTTTTGGAACTCCAGGACAACGTCGTCCAGCATCTCACCCTTCGGCAACCGCTTGTACAACAGCTGCGCTTCCTGGCAGGCAACGTTGAGTGCAACAAGTGCCTCCTTCAACGACTCAAAGGCTCCTTCCATGCTCGGCTGCGGTGGTTCAAGATGAGTGCCGGTATCTCGACCAAGGCGACCCGCCGCAGAATGCACGAGTTCGCAGACCTGTTTGGTGACCAACGGAGTCGCTTCTGCGAGTGCGACTATCCAACGAAGCTTTGTTTTCGCTTCGGCGACATCCATTTCAAGTGTCCGCGCACGTGCTGGTCCAGCGAGTTCCGACAGACGCCGGTTGACGCGTGCAATCTCAGTCTCGTTGAGGCCACGTTGCTCGAGCGCGGCAGCATCCTCAACGCTCAGACTTTCCAAACCGGACGGAAGCCTCAACAACACGGTGTTGACGGAGCGTCCGAAATTGATTCCTTCGGGATTCCGGAGGGTTTCGTACACCGCACGAATCACCTCCACCTTTGCCGGTCGCTTACCAGGCTGGAGGCGTTGATAGACTGCGATGCTGCCGGTCACGGGCGTTGTTTTTTCAGATTTCATGGGGTTCATTTCTAGCCTTTGTAGTGTGGTTATCAGGGTCAGTCAAAACGTATAGCACCCGATGTCTTTCACAAACCCACTACTCGTATGCCGCCCAACATCTACGCGAGCCACGGCGCCCACAGAGCCAGACTGGAATGAGCCAGTAGACACCGACCCGGATGCCAGAACTCGGCCCTCCATCACTGAAAAGCCTGCAGGTCCATCACGACTACTCGACTCTTCCTTCGCGAAGTGCCGGCCCGGCGGGACTGGGTCACGACGCGGCCTATCCAACGACACTGCCCGATGGTCACGTTTCGCCCATTGGATTCACGGTGCCTACACTGGTTAGGCCAACCACTGAAAGGACCAACAACATGAACGCAAAGACCTTCCTGCAACAGTGCACAGACGAGCTACTCGACCTGATGCGCTCGCTTGTAACGATGAACGAAGCCGCTCAACGTGGCGAGCCGATGCCATCGCTGACCCCCGAGCAGGCCCAGGCTCTGCTCCTGACCGTCGGCGATGCGCTGATGGCCAACCACCGCGCCATGCGCTCGAAACAAAGCTCCGGCCTTCTGGCCGCTTGATTCTTGATTGCAAAGCCCTGGCCTCCAAGCTGGGGCTTTTCTTCCGAGTACCCTTAAAGTCCATTTATGTAGGAGGCGTAATGCAGAAGCTCGACAGTGAAAAATTCCGTGCGGTGTTGGAGGCCATTGCGGCCGAAAAGGCCAAGCGTCGCAAACCGGCGGCAGCTCGGCCTCGAGTCGAGCCGCAAACCGGAACGCCCATACCAACGGCCGATTTCAAAGTGCTGTTGAATAAACCAGGCGTGGATAATTGAATTCAAAAGGGGGCTTGCGCCCCCTTTTCTTCGCCCGCTCGACCCGTGCCACGCTATGCCATAACGCCCGGTGGCAGTTTATCCAGGACGAACGCGCCCATGGCCGGGTTCGTCGACGCACGCCATCGTTGCAGCGACGGAAGACGTATCGGACGGTCGCAGCAAATGAGAAACGGCACCGGTTGCCTAGCCAACTTCACCACTTCTTTTGCCGCTTCTGAAGTCTGGTGGTGTGCCAAATAGACAGCGATTACGAACTTTCCAGTTTCGTCAAACAGCGCCGCATCGAAGTGCTTCAGGTCAGAATGGCCAAGAAAATTTCGAGCGAGACCACGGCGTCCGACGGGGTTCAAAGTGTGACCGTGGGCCTGGAGAGAGTGGCAAAGCTCAATCACCGGCGCTCGCGTCGCGAAGTCGGTCAACGACAGGTTATAGCCGTCTGCAAACCAAGGTAGGACTTTGCTATCAACTTCGATAGGCGCCTCGGCCCATTCATTCTCATAAATTTCGTTCAGAGCGTTGGCGCCCTTTTGTGTGAGCACGTACCCGCGTGGCATTCCTGGTTTGAGCACTGTTGGCTCGATACCTGGCCTGTGACCAAGGGCTCGAGCAAGCACGTAACCATCGGCCGCCAACTTGGACAGCATTGCCTGGGCAAGGACGTGGGCAGAATGTGCTTCGTGGCCAGCCCTAGCCAGTTTGGAAATTTCCCGCGTGGAGAGATACCCGAAGGTGCCAATAAGCTCCAAGACGAGCAGTTGATTTTTTGATGGGGATTTCATTAGAGGGATTTCGCAAAAGTGTTGGAGGACCCTGTTGCCGTGAGCACGGGGTTGCACGATGTGTAGCGACAAGTCTCCCGCGTCTTCATTTTGTCTATGAGTAGAGCGCAGTCAGTCGGTCCAACTGTCGCGAGCTCTCTCCCGCCGCCGACATTGGTTCCGTCAACAGGACGCCGCGCTAGGGCGCGGGTTGGTGAATACGCCCACTCGCTGCGCTCGGAAAGTCCCTCCGACCTGCAATGGCCACCTGCAAGTCCACTCGAGCCGCAACAGCCCCCTTTGTCAGCAAAACACCGCGCAGTTCCGCCGCTTCGGCCGCGGCCGCCGCCGCACATACAATTGCAGTTTTTCTCGTGGCGGCAGCCCCCCTTTGTTTTCAAAGCCGACCTCCTCGTTACCTCCGGGCCGCAGTGTCGGAACGCCACGGCGTCACAGTTGAGCTCTTCCTCAGCGGCGACTCGTTGCAGCACACAGCACCACCTGGGAGCAATCAATTTCATCTTTGGAACTTGGCACCGTCCTCCTCGTATCCCGGCTCGACATTCCTCGTCACCGCAGCACCCAGCCCCGTATCGTTGGCCGCAAGTTTGGCTGCGCCGCTGGCGCCCCTCAAAGCGCTGCAGTCGTAGAGAACATCTTTGTTTTCAATACGGTGGTCCTGCGCTGCGCATCCTGCGCGCCACGCTTTGGCGCTGCGTCTCCTGGCGGGCTGGGGTTTGGTGTTGCGCTTCCTGCGGGCCGGGGTCTTGTACTGCGCATCATTCGGACTGGAGTTTAGAGCTGCGCATCCTGCGGGCTGGGGTTTGGTGTTGCGCCTCCTGCGGGCTGGGGTTTGGTGCTGCGCCTCTTGCGGGCCACGGTTTGGTGTTGCGTTCCTGCGGGCCACGGCCGGGTTCCTGCCTATCGGAGGTGCTCCCTATTGCTTCCAACGAATGGGTGCTGGCGACCTGGCGGGCCGCGGCTGGTGGTGCTGCATATCGGAAGGGCTCGGGGGCCTGCATTTTGTGGAGCCACAGTTTGGTGTGGTGCCCCGGGTCAACCGTGAAAAAAAAGGGATACGTTCTTGCGCCGGCGCAAGGCGGAAGGCTCGGGCTGTTACGGGTCGGATGAGGTAACGGTAACGGTAACGGTAACGGGTGCGTCCTTGCACCGGTGCAAGGCGGAAGGCTGGGGGCTGTTACCCGTTACGCTGAGTTAACAGTATGGGGCGTCCTTGCGGCCGGGGTTTGGTGTTGCACATCCTGCGGGCCGCGGCCGGGGTCTTGCATATCGGAGGCGCTCCCTATTGGTTTCAATAATTGGGTGCTGGCGACCTAGCGGGCCGCGGTTTGGTGGTGTTGCGCATCGGAAGGGCTCGGGGGCTCTTGCGTATCAGAGGGAGCCTGCGCCGTCGTGTACATCGGCCGGACTCGAGAGCGTTGAAGACAAAGGGTGGTGCTGTGCCGGCCAAGGGCCGGGGGCTTGGAGTGCTTCGCATCGCTTCCGCCCGCTCGAGTTTTTGGAGGCAATTGGGTGTGCTGCGCACTGCGCAGAGTTCCGGGGAACGTTGCGCTTGCGTGCTCACGATTTGCCTAGGCGTGGCGGGGGCGAGGTTGAATGACCGAGCGAAGCGAGGGTGGTACTGGTAATGGGGGTGGTGGTGCATTCATCTTGCGCCGGCGCAAGGCATAAGATTGGCGGCCCGATTGTTCCAATCGCACCGCAAATTTAAATCCTGTCGCCGCTCCGCGACGCGTGATTCAAACAACAGACCGATAGAAACACCCGGGCCATTCTCCGGTTTTTTTGCCCCCGAGTATTTTGGAGCCCTACCCGTTACACGCTGCGCGTTCGACGTCGCGGGAGCCAACTTGGCCGGAAGTGAATTTGAATAGTTTTCGTGATTCGCTCAATCAGGCCAATCCCGTGCAAGCGGTACCTACACTTGGAAGGCAAAAGTGCAATAAGCGAATGAGGTTTAGATAGGCAGGCTACAGCATCTTCGTCGAGGATTCTGTAGCCTGCCTAGCTAGCGGGACCCGCGGCCTTTGCCAAGGGTTTACTTCATGGAGTTTTAATATGTTCGCACAACAACTGATGAGTTTCATTGCCGCCGCTGTCGTAATGGGCGTCGTCTCGAGTGAGGTTTATGCTCTGCTCAAGGCAGCCGAATATGGGCAAAAGGCGAAGGCAATGGGAGTCTTGAAGGCGGGGCCCATGTCTGTCACGACGGCGCGCTACATCTGGTCAAGCCCGTTGCTGCACGAATTCTTCTACGCTGAAGTTGGCAAGAAGCCGGCGTATCGTGCTTCTATCCCGGTCTGCTTCTGGTTCACGGCAGTGTGCTTCCGTCGTGACTATTCAGCCTGAGCGTACAGCGTAGAAAGTTGTTGTAAACGAATCGTGGATAACGCATCATGCGTGCATGCCACCAAAACCGCCCCGC
>NZ_JBJXIB010000005.1:0-93467 GCF_046115965.1 Janthinobacterium sp. CG_23.3
TGCATCCGCGCAAGTGGCGGTGTGGAGTTTTGGGTTTATGCAAGGTGGGTCAGCGGGGTGAGGAGTGTCGTGTAGCCGGTGTGGGCAGTGGTTTCGCCGTCGCGCAGCGCCGACTTCAGCCGCTGCGCGACGGCGATCAGCAGTTCGTCGCCGACCTCGTGGCCGTGCTGGTCGTTGACCGCCTTGAAGCCGTCAAGGTCGAGGTAGACCACCGCCAGCGACTGGTTGTGGCGCTCGCTGTGGGCGATCGCCTGTTGCAGGCGGTCGGCCAGCAGCGCCCGGTTGGGCAGGCCGGTGAGGGCGTCGAAGTGGCTGATGCGGTCGAGCTGTTGCAACTGCCGTTTGCTCTGCGTGACGTCGGTGAACAGGGCCACGTAGTGTTGGGTGGCGCCGTCGGCGTCGCGCACCGCGCTCACCGTGATCATCTCGGCGTAGACCGCGCCGTCCTTGTGCCGGTTCCAGGCCTCACCGTGCCAGTGGCCCTGGTCGACCAGCGCGCGCCACATCTGCGCGTAGAACTCGGCCGACTGGCGGCCCGACTTGAGCATGCGCGGATTGCGTCCCAGCGCCTCGGCGCGGCTGTAACCGGTGATGCGGGTGAAGGCGTCGTTGACCTCGACGATGGTGCCGGCCGGGTCGGTGACCATGATGCCCTCGCGGGCCCCGGTAAAGACGCTGGCGGCCAGGCGCAGGCGCGTTTCGGCTTGCTTGCGCTCGGTGATGTCCTGGCGCGCGATGACGACGTTGCCGCTGTCGCCGTGGAAGCGGGTGACGTTGACGCCGAGCCAGCGCGGCGCGCCGGCGGCGTGGCACGGGTACTCGGCCGAGAAGCTGTCGCTCTGGCGCCCGAGTACGGCGCGGATGCCGTCGGCCAGTTGCGGCGACTCGAGCGCGTCGGGCGCGGCGCTGTCGCACAGGTGCAGGTAGTTGGCGCCGACGTCGAGGCGCGCCTGCTCGGCGCGGAACGCGCGCCAGGCCTGGTTGGTGGTGAGGACGACGCCGCCGCGGTCGAGCACGCAAATGTGCGTCGCCACCGCGTCGATGGTGGCCCTGGCGAACGATTCGGCGGCCTGCAGCGCCTGCTTCGCCTGCATGCGCTCGGTGAAGTCGAACACGTGGGCGTGGGCGCGCCGCAGTTCGTCGTTTTGCGCCTCCAGTTCCAGCTGGAAGATCAGCAGTTCGTCGAGCTGGCGGCGGGCCTCGTGCTCGCCGGCGGCACTGGGCAGCCGGGCTGGCGGTGTCGCCGCGCCGGGCGAGGAGCGTTGGTCCTGTGTCATGTGCGGTTCCCGCATCGGTTGCGCGCGCGGTGGTGGAAGGCGCGCCGCGGCGAAACGGATGGGTTGATTTTACTGATGGCCATGGTGCTGTTGTGGGTAAATGGCGCCGTGCGACGCCCGTAGCTTTACTTTAACGCATGAGGCGGTTAACAGAAAGTGTATCTTGCGAGATAAATATGCGAAAAATGCATTTCGCCACCGCTCATCGGCAAAATATTTCCGGTATTGGCGGGCAGGGGGAAGTCGCGGGCGGGCCGGGCACCGCGCCAGGTAGCCGCGACGCCTTGCTCCGGCCCCTAAAAACGCCCGTGTGCGGAAGCCTTTATCGAGGCCTCAGGCGGCGTGTTTCCATCGCGATTCGCTGTTGACCATCGCCTCGATGAGCGTATCGGTCAGCGGGTAACCGGTGGCGTTCTCGATACCGAGAAACATCGGGCTGGGATTGGCTTCGAGAAAGAAGTAGTTGCCGTCCTTGTCGCGACGCCAGTCGATCGCGGTCCAGTTCAGCGACAGCAAGGCCATAATCGTCGGCACCTGCTGGCGTATCGCCGCCGGCAGGTCGATATTCTTGATGCTCAGCGCCGCGTCGGTGCGGAAATCGACGTCGTCGCTTTCCAGCTCCAGCGAAAACATGTGCCGGCCGATCGCATAGGTGCGGATATTGGTGCCGTCCACATATTGTTGCAGCGTGATCGGGGCGCGGCTCAGGGCGCCGGCCAAATGCTCGCCGGCCAGATGCCGTTCGGTGATGCGCTCGGTATGGGCGCCGCCATATACCGGCTTGAAAATAGCCTGCGGTTCGGCTTTGCAGAACGCCAGCACTTGTTGCGCGTTGTTGCCGATATACGTGCGCGGGATGCTGACGCCGGCCTGCGCCACCAATTGCAACTGGTGCGGCTTTTCCTGGTGCGACTGGTATGCCTGCCAGCTATTGAGCCAATGCGTCTGGTTGCGGCACTGGAACCACGAACGCAGGCTGGCCATGCTGTCGTAAAACGCGATGTCCTCGACCGAGCCGCGGGTCGCCTTGGTCGACTCCGGGGTGACGCCGCAGAAATTGCGCCAGTAGACCGAGCCGATTTCGGCGAAACGCATGGCGCTGCCGTCGGGCAGCGTCAGCTCGCCGCCGCCGTCGGCCGGCGTCAGGCTTATTTGTATAGTCGAGGGGAATTTATGGGTTTCAAGCAGGTGCGCTTCGTGGCCGCGCCGCGCCAGTTGCGCCAGCATGTGCTGGGCGTGCTGGTCGCCGGCGTGCGCCAAAATAAGATGTTTCATGAATTTTCCACTACCGTTGCAACGATATGGGGCCGGTCGCCGTACGGCGCGCCGTCCGGCGACCGGCTGCTTACGCTCAGTCGATTACTTCAGGTCTACCGGTGGCAGGCCGCCTTCTTCGCCCAGGGCCAGCGTGGTTTGCTGACCTGTGCCGCCGGTCAGATTGCCAGGATCGCCGCCTTCTTCGCCAATGGCCATCGTCGTCATGATCGGGTCCGAAACGCCGCCGCTAACTTGTTTGATTTGTTCTTCGTTCAGTGAAAATGGATGCATGATAGTGTCCTAATTTCTAAATAAACTTCGATTGATTGCGAGCAAGGGCAGCGCTTGCGTTGGACGCAGGCAGTTGTCCCACGATCACACCTGGCGCATGCAAGATTCCGTATCGTCGGCGGCTTGCAATGCCCGGCTATCTTAGCAATTATTTCCTTTATGTCAAACTGTTTAAAGTGTAAAACTTTATGATCTTGCAACATCAAAACTTTGTTGCCGATATGGTCATCGCGCCACCCCGCCTGCGCTTCGCGCGACGCGGCCGGCGCAAACACCGCGCCGCGCGGCCGGTCCCGTTACGCCGCGCTGGCACAGATGCAAGGCCTACCTTACAATCACGCCAGCCAATATTTACTATTTAATACATGACCTTTTACCGGACCTATTTACCGTGACC
Organism: Janthinobacterium sp. CG_23.3; assembly: GCF_046115965.1. Taxonomy (NCBI): domain Bacteria; kingdom Pseudomonadati; phylum Pseudomonadota; class Betaproteobacteria; order Burkholderiales; family Oxalobacteraceae; genus Janthinobacterium; species Janthinobacterium sp. CG_23.3. The sequence continues at coordinate 3,223 of NZ_JBJXIB010000005.1, forward strand.
TCCAAGCCGCTCAAGATCGCCGTTTCGCTCGCCGTTGTCGTGGCCGCCGGGGCCGGCGCCTACTTCGCCACGCGTCCGGCGTCCGCGCCCGTTGCCGCCGCGGCGGCGGCCAGCGGCGACGTTGCCGCGATCGGCGCGCAATTGCGCGACGTGCTGGCGGCGCACCGCAAGATCATCGTGCTGCTGGCCGACGAGCAGGCGCTGGCGGCCCCGGCCCGCGCGGAGAGCCGGCGCGTCGGCCAGGCGCTGTTCCACGAGAACCAGGCCCGCACCGGCAAGCTCGAGGAGGCTTTCGGGGTGTTGACGGCGCCGGGCAATCCGGCCCGCTTCGAGGCGCTCGAGCGCTTGCTGACCTATGTCGAGTCGGACCCCGACCTGTACGACGCCGACCGCCTGGCCTTCCGCGAGCTGCTGCAGTCGCTGCTGGCCGACGTGGCCAAGGATTCGTCGCTGCCGGCGATTAAGCTGCACAAGCGCGTGTCGGAAGACCTCGACGCGCTGGCCGAGATCGAGCGCAATTATGAGAAGGAAATCCGGCAAATCTTCGGCCGCTTCGAGTCGCGCGCCATCGAACTCAAGCGCGAACGCTGGGAGGACTACGTCGCGCACTTGAAAAAACGTTACACGCGCGAGCAGATCCTGAAGGAATACGGCGTGGTGCTGCCGTATCCGCCGCCGCCGCCGGGCGCCGCCGGCGTCGAGGAGGGCAAGCCGGACGGGGCGGAAATCTTCGGCACCGCGCTGCCCAAGAAAACCGTGGTGCTGACCTTCGACGACGGCCCGCACAAACGCTACAGCGAGGAAATCGCGGCGATCCTGAAGCAGTACGGCGTGCCGGCGGTGTTTTTCAGCGTCGGGCGCAACCTGGGCAGCCTGGACGCCGCCGGCAAGGCCAAGTTGTCGGCCGGCGCCGAGGTCAGCCGCAAGTTGATGGCGGCCGGCTACGCGCTGGGCAACCACAGCTTCAGCCACGCGCAGCTGTCGAAGCAGACCGGCGACAGCCTGAAGGGCGAGATCTTGCACACCGACGTGCTGCTCAAGGCCATCAGCAGCGAGCGCGCGCCGCTGTTCCGCTTTCCCTACGGCGCCCGCAACAGCGAGGGCATGGCGGCGCTGGCCAACGCGCATCTGACATCGGTGATGTGGAACATCGACTCGCTCGACTGGGCCGATCCGGTGCCCAGCTCGATCGCCGACCGGGTCCTGCGCTCGGTCGACAAGGAGGGCCGCGGCATCATTCTGTTCCACGACATCCACGAGCGTACCGTCAAGGCCCTGCCGGCCGTGCTGGAGCGGCTGGTGGCGGACGGCTACCAGTTCGCCGGCTGGGACGGCGCCGCCTTCAAGGTCGCCAAGGGCGCCGCGCCGGCGGCCGAGAAGAGCCCCGTGACCACCGGCTACGGCAACTCCTGGGCGGTGGTGATCGGCATCGACGACTACGCCAAATGGCCCAAGCTGCAGTACGCGGTGCGCGACGCGCAGGGCGTGCGCCAGAGCCTGGTCGAGAAGTTCGGCTTCGCGCCGGAGCGGGTGGTGTCGCTGAAGAACGCCGAGGCGACCCGCACCAACATCCTGGCCGCCTTCCACGACAAGCTGGCGCACGGCGGGGTGCAGAAGAACGACCGCATCTTCGTCTTTTTCGCCGGCCACGGCGCAACCCGCAAGCTCAGCTCCGGGCGCGACCTCGGCTACATCGTGCCGGTCGACTCGGACCCGAACCAGTTCGCCACCGACGCCATTCCGATGACGGAAATCCAGAACATCGCCGAAAGCCTGACCGCCAAGCATGCGCTGTTCGTCATGGACGCCTGTTACAGCGGCCTGGGGCTGACGCGCGGCGTTGGCTCCAGCTCCTTCCTGCGCGACAACGCCAAGCGTATCGGCCGGCAAATGCTCACGGCCGGCGGCGGCGACCAGTTGGTCGCCGACGGCGGGCCGAACGGCCATTCGGTGTTTACCTGGACGCTGCTGCAGGGGCTGGCCGGCAAGGCCGACCTGAACGGCGACGGCCTGATCACCGCCACCGAACTGGCCGCCTACGTCGCGCCGGCGGTGGCCAGCGTGTCGAACCAGACGCCGGCCTTTGGCAGCCTGCCCGGCTCGGAGGGCGGCGACTTCGTCTTTGAACTGCCGGCCGAGACCGAGTTCCTCAGCCCCACCACGGCGCAACTGTCGAGCGCGGCGATCGCGCTGAACTCGAAGCTGGACGCGTCGCGCCCGGCCGGCGCGGACGAGCGCAAGGTGGCCGGCGCCCCCCCCGCCACGGTGACGGTGAAGGATTTGCAGGGCGTCGAGCAAAAGATCGCCACGCCGCCGACGGTGCCGACCTCGGCGCGCCAGCTGGCGCAGCGGGCCAACGACCGCGGCCTGCAACTGTACAAGGAAAAACAATACGCGGCGGCCGAGGCGCAGTTCACCGAGGCGCTGAAACTGCGCGCCGACTTCGCGCTGGCCGCCAACAACCTCGGCTTCGTCTTCTACAAGCAGGAAAGGTACGCCGAGGCGGCACGCTGGTTTGAAAACACCGTCAAAATGGACCCGTCGCGGGCGATTGCCTACCTGAACCTGGGTGACGCCCACGCCCGCGCGGGCGACGGCGTCAAGGCCAAAGGCGCGTACAAGACTTACCTGGAGCTGGCGCCAAACGCCTCGGCGGCCGGCTACGCCAGGCAGCAGCTGGACAAGCTCTAGGGCGCGCCCAGGGCGCCGCGAACGCCGGCAAAAACCACAGGCGACGAGCCGGGGTCAGCCCCCCAGGGTCCGGCCCCGGGGGCGCGCCTGTGGTGTTAATACGGTTGCGCCGCAAGCACGATGGTTGCGGTACGACAGTATTGCTCGTGTAAAAACTGCATAGACTGGCAACACAATCCTATGGCGCGGTCAGCGGCGCGCGCTTGCTACGCCCGTCGTTTCCGCAGCGACGCAACGGAGGTGTGCCCAATGGCCAGTCTGCGCAGTTTTGTCGTCCGTCTTGCCAACAAGGAGGACGATTTCTCGCCGATCAAGTGGCGCGCGACGTCGTTCGTGGTGTTGGTGTGTGTCTCGCTGGTCGTGCTGCAAAGCTGGATCAGCTGGCGCGGCCGTGAAAGCCAGCTGAAGGCCGGCACCGTGGTCGCGGCCAACCTGGCGCGCGCGGTGGCCCAGCACGCCTACGACACCGTCAAGGAGGCCGACACGGTGCTGGTCGGCCTGGTCGAGCGGCTGGAAACCGATCCGCCGACCGCGGCGCAATTGGCGCGCGTGCAGCAACTGCTGGTCAAGCGGGTCGCCGAACTGCCCCAGTTGCACGGCGTCTTCGTCTACCGAAGCGACGGCGGCTGGCTGGTCAACTCGCTGGGCCGCACGCCGAAGAACGCCAGCAACGCCGAGCGTGAATACTTCATTTATCACCGCACGCACCTGGACCGCGGGCCGCACATCGGGCCGCTGATCCGCAGCAAATCAACCGGCGACCTGGTCATCACCGTGTCGCGCCGCCTCAACCGGCCCGACAGCAGCTTTGGCGGCGTGGCGCTGGCGACGATCCGCATGGAATATTTCCAATCCTTTTACGAGCGCTTCGAGATTGGCCGCTCCGGCGCGATTTTCGTCGCGCTCGACAACGGCACGCTGCTGGTGCGACGCCCGTTCGAACGGAAAAGCCTGGGCCGCAACATTGCGGGCTTGCCGCTGTTCGGCCAGTATTTACCGCGCGCGCCGGTCGGCACGGCCATCATCACCTCGGGCCAGGACGGCATCACCCGCATCAACAGCTACCGCCGGCTGGAGCAATATCCGCTGGTGGTCTCGGCCGCGCTGGCGCAGGACGAGGTGCTGGGCGAATGGCGCGCCGACGCGCATGTGTATGGCGTCGGCGTCGGCGTTCTGGTGCTGGTGCTGGGTTTGCTGGGTGTGCGCCTGGTGCGGCAGATCGAGCTACGCGGCCGGACCGAGGCCGAGCTGGTGCTGGCGCGCAACTCGCTGGAATCCTTGAACGTCACCTTGCAGCGCTTGGCCATGCAGGACGGCCTGACCGGGCTGGCCAACCGGCGCCAGTTCGACGTTTCCTTGCAGGATGAGTTCAGCCGGGCGATGCGCAACGCCAGTTCTTTGGCCCTGATCATGATCGACGTCGATTGCTTCAAGCAATACAACGACCTCTTCGGCCACCCGGCCGGCGACGAGTGCCTGCGGGCGATCGGCCAGGTGATCAACGCCGGCAAGCGCCGCGCCGGCGACGTGGTGGCGCGCTACGGCGGCGAGGAGATCGCGGTGTTGTTGCCGGCAACGGAGATGGCGGGGGCGATGCAGGTCGCCGAGAGTATCCGCAAGGCCATCCACGCGCTGCAGTTGCGCCACCCGGGCAACGGCAGCGGCGTCGTCACCGTCAGCGCCGGGGTGCAGGCGCTGGTGCCGGTGCGCAACGACAGCCGGCCGCTCGATCTGGTCGAGGCGGCCGATCGCGCCATGTACCGGGCCAAACAGAGCGGACGCAACCAGGTGTGCGGACAAGCCTCGCGGCTCTGCCCGGCGCTGGCGGCGGGCGGCTAGCGCCGTCAACCCCTTACGCTTATACTTGCTGGAGCGCTAACGCCCTACAATCAGAAAGAATAGATGAGCAAGTTGACACAAGGTTCGCCAAGATTGAAGCAAGCCGTACAAATTCGCCATGCATTGCCCATCCGAGCCAGACTTGTCCTAAGCGCCGCGCTGTTTGCCGTGCCACTGGCGCCTGTGTGGGCCCAGGCAACGGAGGAGGAGGCGCCGCTGCAGATCGTCCAAGTGACCGGCGTGAGGGACCCGGCGATATTGCCCTATAAAATAGCCTACGAGATGCTGAGCAAGATCGCCGGCGCCAGCAACGACCGGGTGCGGCTATTAATCAAGGTGGTGTCCAGCGAGACTGGCAAGCCGATTCCCGACCTGGAGATCATCCTGCGCGGCGACAAGACGTTTGAAAAAGTGCGCATGTCGCCCGCCGGCTTCCTGACGATTCCGCTCAGCCAGGAAGCCTATGACGAGAACGCCGAGTTCTTAAGCAACAAGAAAAAGGGGGCGCTGCGGGTCCAGTTCTATCTGGAGCCGAAGCTGCCCGCCGAAAATTTCAGCTATGGTGACATCGCCGACGGCATCGACGCGGCGCGCGCCGCGCTCACCCATATTGTCCCCTGGTATTGGCGCATGTTGATGCCTTCGCTCAAAGGCATCGGCATCTGCTATCCCGATAACAAGCAGAGCGTACTTATTTCAAACAGCGCGGAGACGGCGCGTCCGGCGGCCAGCGAAGAGAGCCATAACGTGACGGAGGCCAAGGTCTATTGCGCGAATTTCTCATCGAAGGAGCGCGGCATCGCCAGGGACAGCGTGATTTCGCCGGCAAGCGGTTGGGACCCCATCTTCCGCTAGTCTTACTGTGTCATAGAAAAATTATATGCGCACGGTGTGGGCGCCGGGCACGCATCTCAAGGACCCAGGAGTTAAAAAACACCTCGGAATCAGATACGCTGGCTTACCCGGCGATTACGTCGCTCGAGGTAGCCGGGCGAGCGCAGCGTCATGTGTCTGACTCTATTACAACGCCGCGCGCGCACATGCCGGCGCCATCGCAGCGCAATTACAGCGCTGTCCTTGCTGTCGTCGCATCCCAAGAAACGACGACCACGACACGCCCTGGAAAGATGTGCTGAACCGGTATTTTCCGGGTTTCATGGCGTTCTATTTCCCGCGGGCCCAAGCCGAGATCGAGTGTCGACGCCGCCACGTTGGACGAGGTTTTTCAATCCATTGAGAAATAGTGCTAGGCGTCCTTGCGGTAGCGCTCCTCCAGCGCCGCCGCCGTGGCCGCGTCTATTGTTCTCTCGGCCGTTGCGGTCGATGCCGTCGCGCTGCTGCGCATCGCCCGCCACGCCATGGCCACGCCGATCAGCAGCAGCAAGAAGGGGCCGATCCACAGCGCCGCGTTGGCGGCGGTGAACGGCGGGTTGTACAGCACGAACTGGCCGTAGCGCTCCGCCATGTACTCCTTGATGGCGAGGTCGCTCTTGCCGGCGCGGATCTGCTCGGTAATCTGACCGCGCAGATCGATGGCCAATCCCGAATTGGAATCGGCGATGGTCTGGTTTTGGCACACCAGGCAGCGCAGCTCGGCGGCCAGGTGTTGCATGCGCTCGTACTCGGCCTGCGATGGCGATGCCGCTTCGGACGGTATGGCCGCCAGTTTTTCAGCTACTTTGCTCACGGTTTTTTCGCCATGGTGGAGGTTTCGGAAAGCAGCGGGGCGACATGGACGGCGAAGAAATCGTCGCCGATCGGGCCGACCTGGCGGTAGCGGACCACGCCGGCGGCGTCAATGACATAGGTTTCCGGCACGCCATAGACGCCGTAGTCGATGCCGACCCGGCCGTCCAAATCCAGCGCGACCCGGCTGAACGGGTTGCCGTTTTGCTGTAGCCAGCGCCGGGTGTCTTCGGCCCGGTCCTTGTAGGCCAGTCCGACCAGCGGCACCTGGTGGGCGGCCGCCAGTTGCAGCAGGCGCGGGTGCTCGACCACGCAGGCCGAGCACCACGAGGCGAACACGTTCATGACCCATACCTTGCCGCGCATGCCGGCGGGCGAAAACGGCGCGCCGACCTCCAGCGAGGCGACCGTGAAGGCCGGCGCCGGCTTGCCCACCTGGACCGAGGGCAGGTGGCGCGGGTCCAGTTGCAGGCCGCGCGCCAGCAGCGCCGCCAGTAGCAGCAACACGGCCAGCGGCAGCCCCAGGCGCAGCCAGCGCATCACGCCGTCACTCCGACGCCGTTCTTGGCGGCGTTCCTGGCGGCGACGCGCCGGTAGCGGCGGTCGAACAGCGTGAAGATACCGCCCAGCGCCATCAGCGCGCAGCCCCACCAGATCCAGCTGATAAACGGTTTTACGTACATGCGCACCGTCCACGCCTGCTCGGCCGGCTTGGCGGCGGTGTCGCCGCTGGCGTTCGGCTCGCCGAGCGAGACGTAGACGTCGCCGAAGAAGCCGTAGTCGATGGCGGCCTGGGTGATCACCTGGCCGCCGACGGTAAAGCGGCGCTTCTCCGGTTCCATCAAATGGATGACCTTGCCTTCGCCGCGGGTCAGTTCGAACACGCCGTGGGCCGCCACGTAGTTCGGCCCCGGCACGTCGTCGACGCCGATAAAGGTCAGGCGCCAGACGCCGACGCTTTCGGTCTGCCCCGGCAGCATCACCAGGTCGCGTTCGACTTCATAGGTTTTTACCATGGTGACGCCGGCAACGAAGACGGCGACGCCGATATGCGCGACGATCATGCCCCAGTACGACATGCCAAGCAGGCGGGCGCGGTCGAACAGCGCGCGCGAGGCGCCGTTTTCCTTGAGGCGGCGCAACTGGCGCCGCGCCTGCCCGGCCGTGGCGGTGGCCAGCGTGACGGCGGCGGCCAGGCCCAGCACCATCATCAGGCTGGCTTTGCCGAGCAGGTAGATGGTGGCGGAGGTGACCACGACCGACGCCAGCAGTGGCAATAGCATCGGCTTCAGCGCGTCGCTCAGCTTCATCGACTTCCACTGGCTGTACGGCGCCAGCGCCATCAGCCAAACCGCCGGCAGCAACAAGGGCGCGAACACGGCGTTGAAGTACGGCGGGCCGACCGACATTTTCTGGCCGGTGAAGACTTCGACGATCAAGGGATACAGGGTGCCCAGCAGCACGGCGGCCAGCGCCGACACCATCAACAGGTTATTGATCAGCAGCATGGACTCGCGCGAAACCAGGCTGAATTGCCCGCCCAGGCCCACCTTGCGGGTGCGCGCGCCGTACAGCACGAAGGAAAAGCCGATCACCAGGATCAGCAGGCCGAGGATCAGGATGCCGCGGCGCGGGTCGGTGGCGAAGGCGTGCACCGAGGTCAGCACGCCGGAGCGCACCAGGAAGGTGCCCAGCAGCGACAGCGCGAAGGCCACCATCGCCAGCAGCACGGTCCAGCTTTTCAGCGCGTCGCGCTTGTCCGTTACCGCCAGCGAGTGGATCAACGCGGTGCCGGCCAGCCACGGCAGCAGCGACGCGTTTTCGACCGGGTCCCAGAACCACCAGCCGCCCCAGCCAAGCACGGTGTACGCCCACCAGCTGCCGAGCAGGATGCCGACCGTGAGGAAGGCCCAGGCCGCGTTGGCCCACGGCCGCGACCAGCGCGCCCAGGTCGGGTCGAGCCGGCCTTCCATCAGCGCGGCGATGGCGAAGGCGAAGCTGACCGAGAAGCCGACGTAACCCATGTACAGCAGCGGCGGGTGGCTGACCATGACCGGGTCTTGCAGCAGCGGGTTCAGGTCGCGCCCGTTGAGCGCCGCCGGCAGGATGCGCAGGAAGGGGTTCGAACTCGACAGCAGGAAGGCGATGAAGGTCACTTGCAGGATCAGCAGCACGCCCAGCACGCGCACGCGGAAGCCCGGCGCCAACCGGCTCGAGCACAACGCGACGGCGGCGGTCCAGCCCGACAGCATGAGTATCCACAGCAGCATCGACCCCTCGTGCGAGCCCCAGGTGGCGGCGATCTTGTATTGCACCGGCAGCAGGATATTGGAATTTTCGGCGACGTTGCGCACCGAGAAGTCGCTCGACAGGAAGCTGGCCATCAGCGCCGCGAACGACGCCAGCACCAGCGCGAAGATCAGCACCGACGAGCCGGCCAACGCCTGCGACAAATATTGCTCGGGCTGGCTGCGGCGGCTTACGTGCCACAGGCCGTAGCCGCCGGTGAGCAGGGCCAGCGCCAGCGCCAGCGATAATGCGAGTTGTCCGAGTTCAGGTATCATTTCTTCAATGCCGGTGGGGCGTAGTTTTCATCGTGCTTGGCCAGGATTTCGGTCGATATAAAGGTGCCGTCCTTCATGCTGCCTTCGGCGATCACGCCTTTGCCTTCCTTGAACAGGTCGGGCGTGATGCCGCTGAAGCGCACCGGCACGACGTGCGCCAGGTCGGTGACGCGAAAGCTGATGTTGGTGGTGCCCGGCTCGCGCCGCAGGCTGCCTTGCTCGACCATGCCGCCCAGGCGGTAGCTGCGCCCGGCCGGGGTTTCACCCTTTAGCAGCTGGGTCGGGGTGTAGAAGAACACCAGGTTGTCGTTGAACACGCGCAGCACGCCGTAGACGGTGGCGCCGACGGCCAGCAGCACGGCCAGCAGCCACAGCAGGCGCACCGTGCGCGGTTTCATCGGCGTCTTCGTTGTCGATTCGATCGGCATTATTTCTCGTCTTCCCATTCAAGTTTTTTAAGCGCGGCGCGTTTGGCGCGGATCACGCTGACGCTGTCGAGCGCGAACACCAACGCCGCCAGCGCCACGCACAGCCAAATGGACGTCTGCGCGTTCATGGCAGCGCCTTGCGGACCCAGGCCGCGGCGCTTTCGCGCCCCAGCAATTGCCAGCGCGCGCGCGTCATCGCCAGCGCCGCGCAGGCGCACCACATCGCCAGCGTGCACAGGATTAAGGTCATTTTCATGTCGGACGCCATGCGCGGGGCGCCGGACGCGCCAATCGACGCGCCCTGGTGCAGGGTGTTCCAGTAGACCACGGAAAAATAGATCAACGGAATGTTGAACAGGCCGACCAGCGTGAACCAGGCAAGCAGGCGGTCGGTCTTGCTGTCGTCCTCGACCAGCGAGGCGATCGCCATCAGGCCGAAATAGATGAATAGCAGCAGCAGTTCCGAGGTGAGCCGCGCGTCCCAGATCCAGTAGGTGCCCCAGGTCGGCTTGCCCCACAGCGAGCCGGTGGCCAGGGCCAGCGCCGTCATCCAGGCGCCGGTGGGCAGCAGCGCGCGCAGCATCACGGCCGAGACGGCGCTGCGGTAGACGCAGTGCAGCGCCGCGTAGGCGCACGCCACCACATAGATCAGCATCGACATCCAGGCGGCCGGGACGTGCAGGTAGAGAATGCGGTAGACCTCGCCTTGTTGTGCGTCGGTGGGCGCCACGCATAGCGCCATCCACAGGCCGACGCCGCCCAACAGCAGCGCCGCCGGCACCAGGGCCCGCAGCAGCAGGCCGCTGGCGCGGAAAAAAACCGGTGGCGAACTGAGTCGCCGGAGTTGCTGGGATAAATACATGTCACTCAATCCGTCCAACAGGGGTCTGGCCTTGCATCTTACCGAAGAGGGTGGCTATCCCGTTCCGCTAACAGCGCTGGAAAAGCGGTATTTTAATGGATACGCCACGGCATTTACAGGTCGATATTGCGTAACGACAAAAAACGTTCCGGCTTGTCTCTATTCGAGCGCCAGCGCCAGAACGCGCGCCGTCACCATTGGCAAGGCGACGACGCTGAGCATGGCCAGGCTGGCCAGTACCATCAGCGGCGCCAGCGCGCCGATGCCGCTTTGCGCGCCGGCAATGGCGGCGGTGCCGAAGACCACCAGCGGCACGAACACCGGAAACGCCAGCAGGCAGATGACAATTTGCGCCTGGCGCGCCATCAGGCCCAGCGCGGCAAACAGGCAACTGAAGGCGGCCAGGCTGACCGAACCCAGCGCCAGCGAGGCGAACAGGATCAGCAGCACGTCGCCGGACAAGCCGTACAGCAAGCCCAGCGGCAGGCTGGCCAGCGACAGCGGCAGCCCGACGAACAGCCAGCCGGCGACGACCTTGCCGAACACCAGCAGGGGCAGCGACACGTTCGCCGTTTTGACGTCGTTCAAGACGCCATGCTCGAAGTCGGCCTCGAAGTAGCGGGCGGCGCCGATCAGGCTCGCCAGCAGGGCGCTGACCCAGAACACGCCGCCGGCCGCGCGCGCCAGCAACGCGTTTTCCGAGCCCAGGCCGAAGGGGAACAGCGTCACCACCATCCAATGGAAAATCGACGGCCAGACAATGTCCTGCGGCCGCGCCGCCATCAGCGCCAGCTCGCGCCGCAATCCCCAGTGCAGCGCCGCCCAGCCTTGCACGGCGGCGCGGTCGGCGCGCGGCGTCGCTAGTCTTGCCGACTCGGGCTGGTCCTTTCCGGCGGACGGCGGCAACAGGCGCGCTTGTTGCGCTTCGATACGCAGCGTCCCCATCGAATAGGGCGCCAGCTCGGGAATCGCCTCGTCGAGCGCGCGGTGGGTGGCCACCACCGCCGCGCCGCCGCCGCCGAAATGCTCCAGCAGCAACTCCTTGAACAGCGCGATGGCTTGCACGTCGAGGGCGTTGAGCGGTTCGTCGATCAGCCAGACGGTGCGGCCGCTGGCGGCCATGACGGCGAGCATCAGGCGCCGCAGTTGGCCGTGGGACAGCTGGCCGACCCGCGCCTGCGCTTGGTGGCCCAGGCCGACCCGCTTCAGCAGCTTGATGGCGCCGCTGCCGGGCCGCACGTCGTGCATTTCCAGCGACAACGCCAGTTGCTCGGCCACCCGCAGTTCGGCGCGAAAGCCGCTCTGGTGGCTGAAGTAGAAGGTGGTGTGCGCGCCGGCCTGGCGCCGTTCGCCTTGCGGATGGTCGGGCGGGGCGCTTTGCAGCGCCGCCAGCGTGCGCAGCAAGCTGGTCTTGCCGCTGCCGTTTTGCCCCTGCAACTCAAGATATTGGCCGCCCGGCAGGGCGAACGAGACCTCCGTCACCAACATTTTACCGCCGCGGAAGACCGGCACAGCCAGCAGCTCCAGCACCGTCGCTACCTCAGCGCCGTGCACCGTCATGGCACGACGGCCTGGATCAGCAATCTTACGTTGCTACTACCCGTGGCGACGTCGGGCATGGCGACGAACAGGTCGCCCGGCTGCTTGCCGGCGGTGCCGGACAGCGAAATGCGCGCTTCCAGGTTGACGCGGGCGTTGCCCGACAGTTTAGTCGCCGGCGTCATGGCTTGGCTGTCGTCAAGCTTGAACGCGACCGCTTTACCCTGCAGCAGTTGCTGGACCGGCAGGCGCACCACCGCCAACGGCATCGGCGGGCCGGCCGGCGCCTTGGCCACCACGAACAGGATGGCGCTGGCCGGCAGCGCTTGCTTCTTCAGCGCGGCGATCAAGGCCGGGCTCAACTCGACCACACCGTCGATGGCGGCCGCCGCCGCGCCGTTGACGGCGGACGGGGCCGCTTGCGCTTGCGCTTGCGCGGGCGCGGCCGGCGGCGTGGCCGGCGTGCCCAGGCTGGCCAGGATGGTGTCGACCTGGGCAATATCGGGCGCGCCGGCGGGGAAGGTGGCGCGCAGACGCTGCCAGTACTCGGTCGCCAGCTTGATATCCTTGTCTTGCATCGCGGCGGTGGCGGCCAGCGACAGCGCCTTGCGGTGTCCCGGCGCGCTGTCCAGCGCTTGCTGGATCAGCGTCAAGGGACGGCCAACCAGCGACTTGTTGTTGGTCATCGCCATCACGTCGGCCAGGTCGGCCAGGATGTCGGGATGCCCGGGCGCCAACGCCAGGGCCTTTTCCAGCGCCGCGGTGGCGCCGGCGAAGTCGCGCTGGATGCCGCGCGAGCGCGACAGCAATACCCAACCCTCCAGGTCGTCCGGCGCGCCCTGCAATTTCTTCTCCAGCTTGGCGATGCGGTCTTCGATGGTTTCCGTGCCGCCGGGGTGGCGCGCGCCGTCGGCCATCGGCAAGTCTTGCTGCGCGGCGGGCGACTGCGCCAATTCCGGCGCAACGCCTTGCAAGGCGTCGCCGTCCCAGCGCCCCAGCAGCGCGTACAGCGTCAATCCGATCAAACCGCAGCCGGCAACCAGCCACCAGTGGTGCCGCTGCGCCGGGTTCGGCGGGCGGTCCGCGCCGGCGGCATCGGCGGGGTTGCCGCCATTGCGCGCCAGCACGGCGTCGGCCATTGACGTCCATTCCTGGCGCAAGGCGTCCTGCGTCTGGCGCGGCAACAAGAGATCGTCTTCAATCTCTTGGCGCTTGGCGAGCAAAACTTGCCATTCTGCATTAATTGTTTTTTCTGAAATGTTTCGGCTGCGTTTCCAAATATTAAGCAGAGTCCATAGTGTAAAACAAGTAAAAAGCGTTGCAATTGCAGAAAATATTAGCATGGACGGGGAACTTTTTTGGCCGAAGTATAGGGGCTCTAGTGTAATCTAGCGGAAAAAATTGATACAGTAGCAAGTAATGACATAAGTAATGCGACAAACGCCCGAGGGCTGCGGGTTTTGCTCCGCAGTATGGGCGCTAACTTAGAGCAAGTTGGACTATGATACAAGACAATATTTTGTCCTTTAGGAGGTCGAAGTACCTCAAATGGGCGGCAGCCGTGGTCCTGGGCTGCGTTCTGCTCTATGCGCTGGACCAGCCGCCGATCAGACCGGGCGGCGGCACGTGGCTGGGCTATGGCCTGGGTACGCTGGGCGCCGCGCTGATCCTATGGCTGTTGGCGTTCGGCATGCGCAAGCGCGCCTACAGTTCCACCCTCGGCACCGTGCGCGGTTGGCTGTCGGCGCACGTCTATCTGGGGCTGGCGTTGGCCGTCGTCGCCACGCTGCATACCGGTTTCCAATTCGGCTGGAACGTGCATACCCTGGCGTACGCGATGACCATCTCGGTCATCGTCAGCGGCATCTGGGGCGTCGTACTGTACCTGCGCCAACCTGCGTTGATGGGTAATTTGCTGAACGGGCAGACGCTGCAACAATACGGCCAACTGTTGCGCGATAGCGACGACCAAAGCCGCATACTGGCCGCGAGCATGACGCCGGAAATTCAATCGCTGATGGCCGCCTCGGCCAACGGCAAGATTTTTTCCCATTACTGGCAGCGCTTTACCGGCAAAAACGCCAAGTGCATCACGCAGAAAGTCGTCGATTGGCTCGGGCAGCAATCCTACGACGTTCCCACCAGCTTGCAAGAGTTGTATACGTTGCAATTTCGCCGCTTACAGCAACTGAACCGCATTCGTGAATATGTTCGCCTGAGAACCTGGACCGAAATCTGGCTGGTTTTCCACGTGCCCATGTCGTTCGCCTTATTGGGCAGCCTGATCGCGCACATCGTGTCGGTCTTTTTTTACTGGTAAGCCAAGATGCAGAGTGTTCCTGACGATCCGATTTCAACTGAAATAGCGGGCCTGCAACAGCCGTTGAAGGGCCGACGGCTCTTTTCCTGGCTGTTCCTCATCATGTTCCTGCTGGCTTTCCTGGTCGCGCCGGTGCTCGCCACCATCTGGCCCGCGGAATTCGGCAGCGTTGTTGCGGGTAACTATTTCAAGCCCCACGCGGCGGCGGTCCAGCCCTTGGCCATCGCCGGCACCAGCAGCGCCGTTATCAACGCCAAGACCGGCAAAGCCATGTCGGCCCATCCGACCTACATGCAACTCGACGCGACCTGGAACCCCGGCCACCTGTCCAGTTCCCACCAGCCCTGGGCGAATGATTGCAAGGTCTGCCATAGCAAACCGTTCGAACGGGTGCAGGACAAGGATTGCCTCGCTTGCCACGCCGCCACCGGCGACCATGTCAGCGTGCAGACCGCCAAAGTCGAGGGTTTGCACGAGGTGCGCTGCGCCAGCTGCCACCGCGACCACCAGGACGAGTTTGGCCTGACCGAGCAAAACAAGCGCTTTACAGGCACCAATTGCGCCTCCTGCCATACCGACATCAAGGCCAGTTATCCGAAATCGCAGGCCGAGAACGTCAAGGACTTCGCCGGCGACCACCCGGACTTCCGTATCCAGGTGAATATCGGCGCCGGGCCGGACATGCTGGCGCGCATGCGCCGCAGCGCGCAAAAGAAGCTGACCGAACCGACCGCGCTGAAATTTCCGCATGACGTGCACCTGACCGCCGGCGGCGTGCGCAGCCCGAAGGGCAAGGTCAAGATGGCCTGCGATACCTGCCACAAGCCCAATTCCGACGGCAGCACCTTCCAGCCGGTGACGATGAAGGACAATTGCCAGAGTTGCCACGCGCTCAAGTTCGAGCCGGCCGGGTCGAACCGCGAAGTGCCGCACGGTTCGGTCAGCCAGGTGCTGACCACCTTGCGCGAGTTCTATAGTTATGTTAGTACCAACAAGGTGGCGCTCGACCGGCGCGCCGAGGACGGCCCGATCTTCAGCATCCGTCCGGGCAAGGAGGAGGCCATGAGCAGCTTCGTGCGCACGCCGGGCGACGCGCGCAACCGCGCCGCGGCGGCCGCCACCGAACTGTTCGAGAAAACCGCCTGCGTTACCTGCCATGAAGTGACGCGCAAAAAAGGCCCGGGCGAGAAGGGTACGCCGGGCCAGGACATGCCGCAATGGAACATCGCGCCGATCACGCCGCGGCACGCGTGGATGCCGAAGGCGCATTTCAGCCATATCCGCCACCAGTCCGCCAAATGCGCCGACTGCCACGACTCGGCCAAGTCGAACGAGGCCAGCGACGTCAGCATGCCGGCCATCGCGCAGTGCCAGGATTGCCACGCCGGCAAGAAGCCGGTGGTCAACAAAGTCACGTCCGACTGCGGCCTGTGCCACGGCTTCCATCTGCCGTCGACCGCGTCGGCGGACAGGCCCGGCGGCGCGCACATGACGCCGGCGCACGCGTCCGCGCTGGCGCCAGCCGCCACGCCGATCTCGCCCGCGGTGGTGAAGCCATGAGAGCAAGCGTCATGAACTACAACAGTTTAGCTTCCACGGCGCGCCCGGCCGGCCTCGCCTTGTCGATAATGGCGGCCTTGCTGCTGGCAGCCTGCAGCGGCGGTGGCGGTAGCGCCGACGGCAGCGGCAACGGCAGCTCGGGGGCCTGCGACTTCAAGGTCGCCAGCGAGCCGCAGGCGCTCAGCGCCGCCGATGTCGAACAAATCGTCGCGCAGGGCGTGCAGGCAGCCAGCGCGCTCGGCGCCAAGGCGACCTTTTCCGTGGTAGACCGCTCCGGCAACGTGCTGGCCGTCTACAAGATGAACGGCGCCGTCGCCACCGTCAGCATCGGCTCCCTGCGCGACCAGCCGGCGCAGGGACTGGACGGCTTGAACGGCATCGTCACGGCCGAACTCGCGGCGATCGCCAAGGCCGTCACCGGCGCCTATCTGTCGTCGTCCGGCAACGCCTTCAGCACCCGCACCGCCAGTTACATCGTGCAGAACCATTTCGCGCCCGGCATTTTGCAAACCGCCGGCGGTCCCTTGTTCGGCGTGCAGTTTAGCCAGTTGCCTTGCGGCGACCTGGTGTCGCGCGGCGACGCGGTCGGCCCCGGCCCGAAACGCTCGCCTCTGGGCCTGTCCGCCGATCCGGGCGGCTTCCCTCTATATAAGAACGGCCGCGTGGTCGGTGGCATCGGCGTCATGGCCGACGGCGTGTATGCGCTCGACAAGGAGCCGAGCCGCGGCGACGCCGACCTCGACGAGCGGATCGCCCAATCGGCCTTGAAGGGTTTCGCCGCGCCAAGCTGTATCCGCGCCGAGCGGATTAGCGCCGGCGGCCTGGCTTTGCCGTACACCACGTCGGACAATGCCGTGGTGGCGGTGTCGGCGACCTCGCTGAGCGATCCCCTGGTGGGCGCAATGGGCGCGCTGACGTCGGTGCCGACGTATTACGACAAGTCGGGGATACGCGCCGGCGTCGCGCACGGCAGCGCCGCGTCCGGCTTCATCGCCGACAACGCCAGCTTCAAGGCGCTCGGCGGCTACGTGCTGGTCAACGCCGCCCATCCGGCCAACCGCTACGCGCCCAGCGCGTCGCAGTCGCCGGCGCCAAGCGACCCGGCGGGCGCAGGCATGTCGGCGGCGGAGGTGACGGAGATCCTGGCGCAGGCGCTGGGCGTGGCCAACCAAGCCCGGGCGCAGATCCGCAGCCCGCAAGGTTCGGCCGCGCAGGTGACGATTGCGGTCGTCGACGGCGCCGGCAATGTGCTGGGGCTGGTGCGCACCCCCGACGCGCCGGTGTTCGGCACCGACGTATCGCTGCAAAAAGCCCGCACGGCGGCGTTTTTCTCGTCCACGCGGGCCGGTGCGGAACTGGCGGCGCAGGCCGCGATTGCCTATGTCAACGAGGGCGGCAAGAGCACCGGCGCGCCGTTCACATTGGACTCGGCCTACCTGTCGGGCGCGGCCAAGAATTTCTTCGGCAATCCGGGGATATTTGCCGACGGCACCGCTGTCACCGCGCGCGCCATCGGCAATATTTCCCGGCCAAATTTCCCGGACGGCATCGACGGCAACCTTAACGGCCCGTTTTCGAAGCCCGCGGCAAGCTGGAGCGTGTTCAACGACGGCCTGCAACTGGACTTGGTCTACAACGGCCTGGTCCAGGCGATCGTCGATGGCGCCAGCAACAACGCCAATTGCACCGGCACCGGCGCGCCGGGCAATCCCGGCATTGCCGCGCTGAAAAACGGCATGCAGATCTTCCCCGGCAGCGTGCCCGTGTATCGCGGCAAGACCTTGATTGGCGCCGTCGGCGTCTCCGGCGACGGCGTCGACCAGGACGACATGATTGCCTTCCTCGGACTGGCGCGCGCCGGCAAGGCGCTCGGCAACGGTATTGGCCACGCGCCCGCGGCCAGCCGCGTCGACACGTTGCTGCTCCAGGGCAAGCGGCTGCGTTATGTGCAGTGTCCGCAGACGCCGTTCAACAACAGCGGCGAGCAGAACGTCTGCGATGGGATCTGATATGCGTAAGATCCGATCCGTCTCCGGCGCCTTGTTGTGTGCGACCTTGCTGGCGTCCGGCGCCGCCAAGGCGCAGACGGCGCCGCTGAAGCCGGGGCCGGCCATGGCCGTCGTGCCCTTGCTGGAACTGCAAGTATTGTCGGCTTCGGTGCCGTTGCGCGAGGCGCCCGACGGCGGCGCCGCCGTGCTGGCGCAGGCCGAGCGCGGCCAGTTGTTAAGCGTGCTGGAGCAGCGCGGCGAATGGTATCGGGTCGGCCTGTCGGCGCGGCAAAGCGGCTGGGTGCTGCGCGCCCCCGGCGAGTACGGCGATATGACGGTGGCGCTGTTCCCGGCCAAGGGAAGCACGCTGTATGCGGCCGACGCCGCCGCCGACGCCGCCATTTTGCAAGCGCGTCCCGGAACGCGCGCGCGCACGCTGTTGACGCTGCCGCCTATCGATCCGCAACAGGTGGCGCCGCCGCAAGCCAATTTGCCGCGCGAGTCGATTGCCGTGCCGGACCGCTGGCGCCTGATGCAGACGCTGGGCTTCAAGTTCCCGCTGTACGACCCGTACAACCAAAATCCGCTGAAGGGCGACTTGCCGGTGTTGAAAAACCTCGGCGAAGAGTTGTTTTTCAACCTAGGCGTCATCTCGGACTCGCTGCTGGAGTCGCGCCGCCTGCCGACGCCGGTGTCGGGGCAGACCGGTATCGCGCCGGGCGCCAACGATATCTTCGGCGGGGGCCGGCAAAACGTGCTGGCGCACAACCTGATTGTCAGCCTGGGCCTGATCAAGGGCGACACCACGTTCCGGCCGCCCGACTATGAATTGCGTTTCGTGCCGGTGTTTAACTTCAACCGCGCCCACGTGCAGGAAGCCGGCGCGCTGAACATCAACCCGTCGACGGGAACGCGGCGGGTCGACAACTTCGTCGGCGTGCAGGAACTGTTTGCCGACGTCCACTTGCGCAACGTCTCCGAACGCTACGACTTCGACAGCCTGCGGGTCGGCGTGCAACCGTTCACCAACGACTTCCGCGGCTTCCTGTTCCAGGATTCGCCGTTCGGCGTGCGCCTGTTCGGCAACCGCGGCAACAACCAGTTCCAGTACAACCTGGCCTGGTTCCGCCGCTTCGAGAAAGACAGTAACAGCGGCCTGAACGATATTGCCAAGGGCTTGCGCAAGGACGACTTGTTCCTCGCCAACTTGTTCCGGCAAGACTTCCCAGTGCTTGGTTTCACCTCGCAGCTCAGCTTCGTCCACAACCGCAACAACGAAAAACAGCGCGCCTACGACAGCAACGGCTTCCTGGTGCGGCCGGCTTTCGTCGGCGACGTGCGCCCGCACAGCTACCGGGTCAACTACCTCGGCTACAGCGGCGACGGCCATTTCGGCGTGTGGAACCTGAGCACCTCGGCCTACGCCGCCATCGGCAGCGACGAGCACAATCCGATCGCCCAGAAGCCGCAGCGGATACGCGCCGGTTTCTTCGCCGGCGAATTGTCGCGCGACTACAGTTGGCTGCGCTTGCGCGGCAACGTCATGCTGGCGTCCGGCGACAAGGACCCGTTCGACGACGTCGCCGGCGGTTACGACGCCATCTTCGAAAACCCGCAATTCGCCGGTTCCGATACCAGCTTCTATATCCGCCAGGCGATGCCCTTGATCGGCGGCGGCGGCGTGGCGCTGGCCGGGCGCAACAGCCTGTTGCCGTCGCTGCGCTCGTCCAAGGACGAGGGCCAGTCGAATTTCGTCAACCCCGGCCTGAGCCTGCTGGGCGTCGGCGCCGACGCCGACCTGTCGCCGCAACTGCGGCTGTTCGGCAACGTGTCCTCGCTGCGCTTTATGGAAACCAGCTCGCTGGCCCTGCTGCGCAACCAGGCGCCGCCGTCGCGCGCCATCGGCACCGATTACTCGGTCGGCTTCCATTGGCGGCCGTTTTTCACCCAGAACATGATCGTCAACGGCTCGGCCGCCGCGCTGAAGCCGGGCGCGGGATTGAAGGCGCTGTACGGCGCCAAACAGGGCACCTTCTATTCGCTGGCATTCAACGCAGTACTTACATTTTAAACAGACATGCATATTCGTTTTACATGGCGTCGCCACACGCGCTCGATAGCAGCGGCCATCGTCCTGACCCTGGTCGTGGCGCTGGGGCTGGCCGGCCTGTTGCCGTCGAGGCCGGCGAGCGCCTCCGAGGCGGCCAAGTTGTCCAGCCGCAGCTATACGACGGCGCCCGCCGCGCCGAAGGCGCAGTCGGCGGCGCAGGCGCTGGCCAAGTCGGACGGCTGCATCAGCTGCCATAGCGCCAGCGACCGCCACACCATGCACGCCAACCCGGCCGTGGTGCTGGGTTGCACCGATTGCCACGGCGGCAACCCGGCCGTCACGCACGCCCGCCCCAAGGTCGAGGCCAACGCCAAGAATCCGGCCTACCGGCGCGACATGGAGCGCGCCCACATTTTGCCGCGCGATGAAAAATTCTGGAACTATCCGTCGTCGGCCAACCCGGAGCGCTCGTTCGCCAAGCTCAACAAAGAGCACCCGGCCTATGTGCGCTTCATCAATCCGGGCGACTTGCGGGTTGCCCGCGACGCTTGCGGCAGTTGCCATCTGCCGATTATCCAGGCGCAGGAACGCAGCCTGATGTCGACCTCGGCCATGCTGTGGGGCGGCGCCACCTACAACAACGGCATCCTGCCGTACAAGCGCTACGTCATCGGCGAGTCCTACACCGCCGACGGCAAGGCCGCCACCATCGTCAACCCGGTCAAGGTCGACCAGGATTTGTTCATCTCCAAAGGCATCCTCGACCGCCTGTATCCCTTGCCGGCCTGGGAATCGATGCCGCCGGGCGATATTTTCCGCGTCTTCGAGCGCGGCGGCCGCGTGATTTCCAGCCAGTTCCCGGAAATCGGCCTGCCCAACCTGTCGGGCACGCTGCAAAAGCTCGACGAGCCGGGCCGTCCCGACATCCGCCAGTCGAACCGCGGCCCCGGCACCGGCAGCCGCATCGCCGTGCCCGCCATTAACATCACCAAGACCCGCTTGAACGATCCGCACCTGTGGTTCCTGGGCACCAACGAACAGCCGGGCGACTACCGTTCCTCCGGCTGCACCGCCTGCCATGCGATCTACGCCAACGACCGCGACCCGAAGCATTCCGGGCCGTACGCCAAGTTCGGCAACACCGGCACCAGCCAGAGCGTCGACCCGACCATTCCAAAAGGCGAGCCGGGCCACCCGCTCAAGCACGAGTTCACCCGCGCCATTCCTTCGTCCCAGTGCATGGTGTGCCATATGCACCAGCCGAATATTTTCGTCAATTCCTTCTACGGCTACACGATGTGGGATTACGAGTCGGACGCGCCGCACATGTGGCCGGAAAAGCAGAAATACCCGACCGACAAGGAAGCGCGCGAAAGCCTGGACCGCAATCCCGAAGAGGCCGCCATCCGCGGCAAATGGAGCGAGCCGGCCTTCCTGAAGGACGTGGCGAGCTTAAATTCCAAGCTGAAGGACACCCAGTTCGCCGATTACCACGGCCACGGCTGGAACTTCCGCGCCGTCTTCAAGCGCAACCGCAAGGGCGCCTTGCTCGACGCCAAGGGCGGCATCGTCTCCGACGACGACCCGGAAAAATTCAAAAAGACCGTCCACCTGTCGTCGATCCACCTGGACGTCGGCATGCATTGCGTCGACTGCCATTTCGCCCAGGACATGCACGGCAACGGCCACATTTACGGCGAAGCGGCCGCGGCAATTGAAATCGACTGCGCCGACTGCCACGGCACGGCCAAGAAATATCCGACGCTGCACACCAGCGGCCCGGCGGCCCAGCCCGGCGGCATGGACATGAGCCTGCTCAAGACCCAGGACGGCCGGCGCCGCTTCGAGTGGCGCGACGGCAAGCTGTACCAGCGCGCCGCGCTCGATCCGAACAAGGAATGGGAGATGAGCCTGGTCAAGGACACGGTCAATCCGAACCATCCGAAGTACAACATCAAGGCCGCGCGCGCCAAGCTGATGGCCGCCGGCGACGCCGGCAAGGCCGGGCAGTGGGGCGCCGGCGTGGAGAAGTTCGCCCACGACGACGAGAAGATGACGTGCTTCACCTGCCATCTGTCGTGGACCACCAGTTGCGCCGGCTGCCATTTGCCGATCCAGGCCAACTGGAAGACCGAACGCAACCATTATGAAGGCGGCGAAAGCCGCAACTACGCCTCGTACAACCCGCAGGTGGCGCGCGACGACATGTTCCAGCTCGGGGTCAGCGGCGCGGTGAAGGGCGGCAAGATCACGCCGGTGCGCTCCAGCTCCGGGCTGGTGCTGTCGTCGACGAATATCAACCGCGAAAAGATTTACATCCAGCAGCCGCCGATTTCCTCCAGCGGCTTCTCGTCGCAGGCGTTCGCGCCGCATTACCCGCACACCGAGCGCAAGGAAGAGACCAAGACCTGCACCGATTGCCATATTTCGAAGAACAACGACAACAACGCCATCATGGCGCAGCTGCTGCTGCAAGGCACCAACTTCGTCAACTTCGTCGGCTTCAACGCCTGGACCGGCGAGGCCGGCCACGTCGAGGCGACCACGGTGACGGAATGGGACGAGCCGCAGGCGGTCATCGGCAGTTACCTGCAGCGCTACGCCTACCCGGACTATTTCCGCAAGCACCAGGAACGCAGCCTGGAGTTGGCCGAGTCGCAACACCAGGCCAGCGATGGCAACGTGCGCTGCCTGCAACTGCGCGGCGAGTATCTGTTCGCCGCCGAGGGCAAGGGCGGCTTCCGGGTCTACGACACGGCCAACATCGTCAACAAGGGCGTGTCGCAGCGCATCGTCACGGCGCCGTTCTCGCCGCTGGGTCAAAACACGCATATCGCGTCGAAAAACGCCACCTGCATGGCGCTGCCGACCAACCAGCCCATCGCGCCGACCCGCAACCAGGGCGACTTGATGCGCGTGACCAACCAGGAACAGCCCTTCCACCCGATCTACCACTACGCCTTCATTACCGACGCGGAAGAGGGCCTGATCTTGAGTAACGTCGATACCCTGGCCGACGGCGAGCCGCGCAACAACTTCCTGTCGCGCGCGCTGACCTGGAATCCGGGCGGCTTGCTCAACGGCGCCCGCCATATCGTGCTGGGCGGCCACTTCGCCTATGTCTCGACGCCGACCGGCGTGGTCATCCTCGACCTGGACAATCCGCTCAAGCCGCGCCACGTGGCGACGTTGGCGCTGGACGACGTGCGCGCCTCGGCCTTGCAGTTCCGCTATTTGTTCGTGACCGACAAGACCGGCTTGCGCGTCGTCGACGTGACCAATCCGGCCAAGCCGGTGTTGCAGGCAGGCAGGGTGGCGCTGGGCGATGCCCGCAAACTGTATCTGGCGCGCACCTACGCTTACGTCGCCGGCGGCGGTCAAGGTCTGGCCATTATTGATATAGAGAAACCGGAGCAGCCGCAGCTGTATCAAATGTTCAATGCCGGTGGCAAACTGAGCGATACGCAGGACGTGGTTGTCGGCAGCACCAACGCCTCGCTGTTCGCCTATGTCGCGGACGGCAAGAATGGCTTGAAAGTGTTGCAACTGACGGCGCCCGACACCCAGCCGCGCTTTTACGGCTTCTCGCCGGAGCCGAAGCCGCAACTGATCGCCTGGCGCAAGACCGCCTCGGCCGCCTTGTCGGTCTCGAAAGGGCTGGACCGCGACCGCGCCGTCGACGAGACCGGCAACCAGATCGCGGTGTTTGGCCGCATCGGCGCGCGGCCTTTCGTGGCCAGGGAAATGGACAAGCTCTACAAGCAGCCCGACGGGCAAATATGGAAGGTTACTGACGAAGCCAGTGCCAGGGATTACGTGGCACGCAAGCCAACTGTTGCGGCGCCTACACAGAAGGGTGCAAAGTGAAGAATCGTTATCTGGTAGATATGCTGTGCCGAAACGGGCTGGTGTTTGGTTTGCTGTTCGGTTCCTTGTTCGGCGCGCTGGCGCAGGCCGCGCCGGCCGGCGCCGCCTTGCCCAACGTGGCCGCGCACCAGAGCGTGGGCACGGTCAATTGCGCCAATAGCGGTTGCCATGGCGCCGTCACGCCGTGGACCGACTCGCACGTGCTGCAAAACGAGTACACCACCTGGTTGCGGCTGGACAAGCACGCCAAGGCCTATTCGGTGCTGCTGAACCAACAGTCGCGCAAGATCGCCAAGAACCTCGGCTTGAAGCAGCCGGCGCACGAGTCGCAAGCCTGCCTGGACTGCCACGCCCACAACCCGGCGCCGAAGCTGGCGGGTGAGCGCCATGTCGTTGCCGAAGGCGTCGGCTGCGAGGCTTGCCACGGCCCGGCCGAAAAATGGATCGCCTCGCACGTGGTGGCGGGCGCCACCCACGCCGACAACGTGAAAAACGGCATGTATCCGACCAATAACCCGGTCGAGCAGGCCAAGCTGTGCCTGTCCTGCCACTTCGGCGACGAGAACCGCTTCGTCACGCACCGCGTCATGGCCGCCGGCCATCCGCGCATATCCTTCGAGCTGGGCACCTTCGCCACCATCGCGCCGGCGCATTACCAAATCGACGACGACTGGCGCAAGCGCAAGGGCGACTACCAGGGTGTCAAGATCTGGGCCATCGGCCAGGCGCTCGCTTCCAAGCAATTGCTGGACGCGCTGGCCGACCCGCAGCGCGGCCGCGACGGCCTGTTTCCCGAGCTGGTGCTGTTCGACTGCCACGCCTGCCACCATCCGATGAGCGAGCAAAAATCGTCGCCGCGCCTGAGTGTCGGCCCCGGCAAGGTACACTTGAACGATAGCAACCTGTTGATGTTGCGCGCCCTGGTGCGTGTCGTCGATCCGGCCAACGCCAACGCCTTCAACCAGCAGGTGTCGCAAGTGCACCAAGCCATCGCCGGCAACGGCGCGCAGGCCGATCCCTTGGCGCTGGCCAAGAAGTTGTCCGCCACGATAGGCCAGTACATCGTCCAGTTCGAGAAGAGGAGTTTCGACGTGACCACGCTGCGCGACGTGCTGAAGGCGCTGCTCAACGAATCGAGCGTCGCCTATTATTCCGATTACGCCGGCGCCGAGCAGGCGTATATGTCGATTTCCAGCCTGGCCTCGACCTTGGCCAAGCAGAACGCGCTGGCCTCGGCCGGCGAGGTCAACCGCCGCCTCGGCGCGATGCGCAAGGCGCTGGCCAACGACGAGAAGTACCGCGCCGAGTTGTTTGGCGCAGAACTGGCGGGTTTGCGCCAGTTGATATCCTCCCAAGTTAAGTAGGTGATACAGATGATTGACTCCGGCAACACACCCCAGGCCCAGGACGGCGCCGCCCCTATCGATGACGCGTGTTTCGATATCGTCATCGTCGGTTCCGGCCCGGCCGGCCTGTCGGCGGCCGCGCGCGCCAAGGCGCTGGGCACCCGCCACGTGCTGCTGGAGGCCGACGCGCAGCACGCGTCGGATACCATCTTCAAGTACCAGAAGGGTAAGCATGTGATGGCCGAGCCCGGCATCCTGCCCTTGCGCAGCGATATGAGTTTTACCGCCGGCAAGCGCGAAATGTTGCTCGACACCTGGAACCGCGAACTGGGCAAACTCGACGTCAATATCGCCTACGGCAAGCGGGTCAGCTCGATTGCGCGCGACGGGCAGAGCGGCATCTTCACGCTCGGTTGCGAGGACGGCAGCCAGTACCTGAGCCGCGCGGTGATCCTCGGCATCGGCTTGCAGGGCAATATCCGCAAGACCGGCACGCCCGGCCAGGACCATCCGCGGGTGCAGTACACGCTGGCCGACCCGGACGAGTTTTCCGGCGAGACCATCATCGTCATCGGCGCCGGCGACGCCGGCATCGAGAACGCGCTCGGCCTGGCGAACCAGAACACCGTCTACATGGTCAACCGCGGCGAGGAATTCCTTTACTGCAAGGACGGCAACCGCACGCTGATCACCAACGCCGAGAAGACCGGCAAGATCACCATTTGCTACAGCGCCACCACCTTGCGCATCGAGGAGAGCGGCGAAGCGATTCCGCTCAATTTCGTCTACAGCGGCAAGGGCGGCGAAACCGTCATTCCTTGCCACCGCGTCATCGCGCGGCTGGGCGCGACGCCGCCGCGCAAACTGATCGAGAGCTTCGGCATCGAGTTCCCGAACGCCAA
This sequence comes from Janthinobacterium sp. CG_23.3, assembly GCF_046115965.1. NCBI lineage: Bacteria > Pseudomonadati > Pseudomonadota > Betaproteobacteria > Burkholderiales > Oxalobacteraceae > Janthinobacterium > Janthinobacterium sp. CG_23.3. The sequence goes on from NZ_JBJXIB010000005.1 coordinate 28,865, forward strand.
CCCGACCTCGGTGCCGGTGTTGTCCGAGTCCTACGAATCGAACGTGCCGGGCCTGTACATCGTCGGCGCGCTGGGCGGCTATCCGCTGATCAAGCAAGCCATGAACCAGGGCTACGAGGTGGTCCATACCATCGTCGGGCAGCCGGTCGAACCGGTCGACGAACCGCTGCTGCGCAACAAGTTCAAGCCGTGGAAGCCGGACGTGGCGGTGTCCGGCGTGATCGACCTGATCATGGAAACGGTGCCGCTGTTCAAGGGCATGTCGAAGTTGCAGTTGCGCGAGTTCATGCTCGACTCGAACCTGCAAACGCCCAAGGCCGGCAGCGTGGTGTTTAAGAAACTCGATTACACCAACACCTTTTATTCGATCCTGGACGGCGACGTCGACGTCGAGATCGGCAACGAGGACGGCAGCCTGAAGGTCATCAAGTTGACCAAGGGCCGGTATTTCGGCGAGATGGGCCTGATCTCCGGTCGGCGCCGCACCGCGACTATTCGCGCCGGCAAGGGTTGCGTGTTGCTGGAAACGCCGCGCCGCTCGATGCTCAAGCTAATCGCCGCCGTCGACGACGTGCGCCGGCAAATGGACGCCGTCTTCGTGCGTTACGCGATTACCAACTTCATCGGCCCGATGCTCAGCGCCGAGGCGATCAACGCGCTGGTCGAGGCCAGCGTCGACATCCGCCGCTACCAGGCCAACGACGTGCTGTGCCGCGAGGGCGACGCCGCCGACGGCCTGTACCTGATACGCCGCGGCTCGGTGACGGTGTCGAAAACCGCCGCCGACGGGCGCGAGCGCATCCTGTCCTACGTTTCGGCCGGTAACTATGTCGGCGAGATGGCGCTGGTCAACGACGCGCCGCGTTCGGCGACCATTACCGCCACCGTCTTCACCGAGGCGCTGGTGTTGAACGGCGCGGTGTTCAAGCAGCAACTGGACGCCAATCCCCTGCTGCGCAAGTCGATCGAAGCGAAAATGCTCACGCGCACCCGCACCAACGTCGCGCTGGAACGCAGCACCGGACGCGAGAGCGACTTGATGCGTTTCCTGTTGGGGCAGGGTGTCGGCGAAGCCTCGGACGTGCTGCTGATCGATGAATCGCTGTGTATCCAGTGCAACAATTGCGAAACCGCCTGCGCCGAAACGCACGACGGCACTTCGCGGCTGAAGCGCGAGGCCGGGCCGACCTTCGCCAACATCCATCTGCCGACCGCCTGCCGCCACTGCGAGCATCCGCATTGCATGAAAGAATGTCCGCCGGACGCGATCAGCCGCAGCGAGGCCGGCGAGGTGTTTATTAGCGACGCCTGCATCGGTTGCGGCAATTGCGAGCGCAACTGCCCGTACGGCGTGATCCAGATGGCGTCGGAAAAGCCGCCGAAAAAGGGTGGCGGACTGCCGTGGTTGCTGTTCGGGCTGGGCAAGGCGCCGGGCCAGCGCCAGGCCGACTACGACGCCAACGCGCCGAAGAAAGCCGTCAAATGCGACCTGTGCAGCGGCCTCAAGGGCGGCGCCGCCTGCGTGCGGGCCTGTCCGACCGGCGCCGCGATCCGCATCTCGCCGGAGGACTTCTTCAAAAGCGGCAGCGGGCGCTAACCCGACAACCTTGGCTCGGCGCGGCGCGCCCCGCTTCGGCCAACGTTGTCGGATTACGCTACGCTCATCCGACCTACGATTGACGCCGGCGGTAAACTTACAACACGCGCTTGCGGATTTGCGTCACGACCAGTTCGGTCACGATGACAATCGCGAATATCGCCACCAGCACGGTCGCCACGCGCGGCCACTGGAACAGATTCAGCGCGGTGTCGAGCGCCATCCCGACGCCACCGGCGCCAACGATGCCCAGCACCGCCGATTCGCGCACGTTGATGTCCCAGCGCAGCAACACGATCGACATAAACGCCGGTTTCAGGTGCGGCAGATAACCGTACCAGATCTGCGCGAAGGTGCCGGCGCCGGCCGCCTGCAAGGCTTCGATCGGCCCGCGCGGCATTTCCTCGATGGTTTCGCCGGCCATCTTGCCGACGAAGCCGATCGAGCGAAAGGCGATCGCCAGCGTTCCGGCCACCGCGCCGGGGCCGAAGATCGCCACGAACAGCAAGGCCCAGACCAGCGAATTGATCGAACGGCTCGCCACTAGCACGATGCGGGCCATCAGGTTCAGGCTTTTGTTGCGCGTCAGGTTGCCGGCCACCAGCAGGCCGAAAGGCACGGCCAGCACCACCGACAGCAAGGTGCCCAGGCTGGCGATGTGGATGGTTTCGACCAGCGCCGCGTGCACCCCTTCGGAGTAGAAGGCCCAGTCCACCGGCCACATGCGTCCAAGCATGTCGCCCATCTGCTGGGGCGCGTCGTAAATGAACTCGGGAATGATTTCAAGGCTGCGCAGCGATTGCACCACGGCCACGGCCATGACCAGCCACACCGCGAAACGCAGCATTTTTTGCCCCAGCGAGTGGCGCTTCCAAGTGCGCGGCGCGGTGGCGCCCGATGCGCCCGGGCCGTAGGGTACGGTTGTGCTAGACATTGAACACCTTTTTGACTGAATTGGCCAACACTTCGCCCACCACGATGATGGCGATGATCGTCAACAGGATCGTCAGCACGAAGTCGTAGTCGAAACGCTGGAACGCGGAGAACAGCACGCCGCCGACGCCGCCGGCGCCGACGATGCCGACCATGGTCGAGTTGCGCAGGTTGGAGTCGAGCTGGTAGGTCGAGAAGCCGACAAAGCGCGACAGCACCTGCGGCAGCACGCCGAACAGGATCACGTTCATGAACGAGGCGCCGCTTGCGCGTACCGCTTCAACCTGCTTGATTGAAATCTCCTCGATGGCCTCGGCGAACAGTTTGCCGATGAAGCCGATCGACGCCACCACCAGCGCCAGGATGCCGGCCAGCGCGCCGAAACCGACCGCCTTGACGAACAGGATCGCCACGATCACCGGGTGCAGCGAGCGGCACACCGATACCACGGCGCGCGCCGACCACGACAGCCATGGCGGCATCAGGTTGCGGGCGCCCATCAGGCCGATGGGCAGGCTCAGCAAGATGCCGATCAGCGACGCCAACACGGCGATTTGCAAACTTTCGGCGATGCCGGTCCAGAGCACGTCGGTCTTGCTCAGGTCCGGGGGGAACATGCGGGCGAGGAACTTGCCGCCGCCGCCCAGGCCGGTGGAGAAACGCTCCCACGAAAAACCCAGCTGGGTCGCCGCGTACACCGCGTATAGAAGAATCAGCACGGTCGCGACCCGGCTCGCCGCGCTGCTCTGGAACGCGGTCGAGACGCGCGCGGCCGGCGCCGTGGTGGCCGGCGCGCTCACAGCCAGTCCTCGCCGCCGTAGATGCGCTTCATGCAATCGTCGTCCAGGCGCTCGGCGCTGCCGTCGTAGACCACATGGCCGCCCGACATGCCGATGATACGGTCGGCGTAGCGCTTGGCCAGCTCGACGTCGTGGATGTTCACGATCACCGGGATGCCGTGCTTGCGTCCCTGTTCCTTGAGCAGCGAAATGATCTCGAACGAGGTTTTCGGGTCGAGCGAGGAGGTTGGCTCGTCGGCCAGCAGCAGCCGCGGCCTTTGCATCAGCGCGCGGGCGATGCCGACGCGCTGGCGCTGCCCGCCGGACAGGGCGTCGGCGCGTTGGTTGGCAAACGACGACAGGCCGACCGTGTCGAGCAGTTCGAACGCGTGCTCGACGTCCTCTTTGGGAAACTTGCGGCGCCACGCCGACCACGCGTTGACGTAGCCCAAGCGTCCGCACAGCAGGTTTTCCATCACGGTCAGGCGTTCCACCAGGTTGTATTCCTGGAACACCATGCCGATCTGGCGCCGGCTGGCGCGCAGCGCGCGGCCCTTCAATTGCGCCAGGTCGCTGCGCCGGCCCTCGGAGGTGAACCAGATCGCGCCGCTGCTCGGGTCGACCAGGCGGTTGATGCAACGGATCAGGGTCGACTTGCCGGTTCCGGACGGGCCGATGATCGCCGTCAGGCCGGCGCCGTCGATATTCAGGTTGATGCCCTTGAGGATGGGATGGCCCGGCTTGTACTCCTTGACCAGGCCTTGTATTTCGAGTGCGTGCGACATGGCGAATCACCTTCAATGGAAAATGTGGACGAAGCTCGCCCGCTCCGGCCCCGCAGGCCGGATCGGCGCGCTGTCGCGGGGCTTATTTTTTAGCGGCCTGTTTGTCGTAGGCGGCGCGGTTGAAGGTTTCGCCGGCGGTGTGCGACACGTAGCGCACCAGCGAGAAGTCTTTCTTGTACTCGATAGGGAAGAAGCGATCCGAGCCGGCGAAGGCTTTTTTCAGCTCGTCGCCGAAGCGGTAGTCGTAGAAACACTTCAACATCTTGTCGCGGAACACAGGTTCCAGGTCGTGGGCGTAGGCAAACGACTGGGTCGGGAATTTTTCGCTGCGGTACAGCACGCGGAAATCGTCCTTCTTGATCTGGCCGCGCTCGACCATGCGGTCGTATACATCGGAGGCCACCGCGGCGGCTTCATAGTCGCCGGAGTTGACACCCATGATCGATTGGTCGTGCTTGCCCGAAAACAGGATCTTGTAATCCTTTTCCGGCACCAGGCCGGCTTTCGGGAAAAGCGCAATCGGCGCCAAGTGACCGGAATTGGACGATGGCGAGGTATGGACGACCTTCTTGCCCTTCAGGTCGGCCATTTTTTGAAACGGGCTGTCTTTTTTGACGATCATGATCAGCGAATAGCCTTGGTACTCCTTCTGGTTGCCGATGACGGCGAAGGGCACGGCGCCGGCGATGTTGACCGCGAACGCGGTCGGTCCGGTCGAGAAGCCGCCCACATGCAGCCGGCCGGAGCGCATCGCCTCGATTTCGGCGGCGTTCGATTGCACCTGGAAGAACACCACTTTCTTGGCCGTGCATTGGGTCAGGTAGTCGGTGAAGGGCTTGAACATCTTGTCGTAGACGGCCGGGTCTTCGACCGGGGTGAACGAGAACACCAGCGTATTCGGGCTTTTCTGTTTTTTCGGGTCGGTCAGCGCGTCGGCCACCAAGTCCTTGTTCTCGTCGCAGTATTGGGCGTCGAGGTCGCCGCGGTTGGCGCATTCACCCTGGGCGAACGCCAGCGCGGGGAAGCTCAGGGCCAGGCTTGCCAGGCATTTAATCAATCGCATGATGATGTCTCTTTATAGTTTTTACGAGGTTGATCCGGAAGGTGAACCGAGTCTACCGCCTCGTGTCATTTTTGACGAATCGGCGAGCGCGGAAAACCCCACTTTTCTTGCGCCTCCCTGTCCGCTTCCTGTCGCCAAGCTGTCAATCCCCGGCATTTTCTTGCGCTGCGTCAGACGCTCTGGCGCGGGCGCCAAATTGGCTGTATAAAGCATGGTCGCCGGCGTGGCCGGCGGCGCCGCCCCCGGAGGCGGATGTCACCTTATTGTTGTCGTGAACCGGCGGGAAAAAAATTGAATATCTTGTTGGTCGAAGACGACCTGGACATGTCGAACGCGCTGCTACGCGCCTTGGAACGGCGCGGATTCTCCGTCGCCACCTGCTTTGACGGCGGTTCCGCCTTGCGCAGCATCAAGGAGGGCCAGCACGACCTGGTCATCCTCGACCTGAACATTCCCGTCATCGACGGCATGCACTTGCTGCAGCGCATACGCGCGCAGGGCATCACCACGCCGGTGATCGTACTGACGGCGCGCGGCGCGGTCGGCGACCGGGTGGCCGGTTTGAACGCCGGCGCCGACGACTACCTGGCCAAGCCCTTCGACCTGCAGGAATTGGACGCCCGCGTGCGCGCCTTGCTGCGGCGCAAAAACGGCGGCGAGGAAACCGTCCAGCGCTGCGGCGAACTCAGTTTCAAGCGCAGCTCCGACACCTTTTACCATGGCGGCGAGCCGCTGATGTTTCCGCCGCGCGAATTCGCGCTGTTGAAGGCGCTGATCGCCATGCCCGGCCACGCCCTCACCAAGGAAAAACTGTTCCGCCTGGTGTTTTCCTTCGAGGAGGACGTGCAGCTCGAAGCCATCGAAGTCATCATCCACCGGCTGCGCAAAAAGCTCGCCGGCACGCGCACCGAAATTCTGACGCTCAGGGGCGTCGGTTATCTGCTGCGCGCCTGCGCGACGGCCTCAAGGCAATGATCTTCTCGCTGTCTTCGCATTCGGCGCGCAGCTACCTGCTGGCGTGGATCATCGCGCCGATCGTGGTGTTTATCGCGGTCGATACCTTCACGCTGTATCGCAACGCGCTCGACTCCGTCAACACCGCGTACGACCGCACCCTGGTGGCGTCGGCGCAGTCGATCGCCGACCTGCTGCGCATCGAAGACGGGCGCTTGAAGGTGACGTTGCCGCACGCCGCGCTGGAAATTTACGAGGCCGGCATTTCCAGCCAAATGGTGTATCGCGTCAGTGGCCTGAACGGCGAGTTCCTGTCCGGCGACCGCGGACTGGCCCAGTACACCGGGCCGCCGCAGTCGCGCGCGTCCTACCCGGCCGTGGTGCGCATCTACGAGGACCTGTACCGGGGCCAGGAGGTGCGGGTGGCGGCGATCTTCCAGCCGGTGGTGTCGAACGAGCCGACCGGGCGCGCGCTGGTGCAGGTGGCGGAGACGGTCGAGCATCGCAAGAACATGGCGCGCAAGATCTTGCACGAAACCCTGTTGCACCAGGCGATACTGGTGGCCGTCCTCAGCTTGGTCACCTGGGTCGTGGTGTCGCGCGCCCAGCGGCCGCTGGAGACCCTGCGCACCCAGCTCGACCAACGGCACGCCGAGGACTTGTCGCCGATCGCCATCCCGTTCGCCTCCAAGGAGGTGCAGCCGGTGGTGCGGGCGCTGAACCAGTTGATGGCGCGGCTGCAACCGCTGCTGGACCATCAGCAGCGCTTCGTGGCCGACGCCTCGCACCAGTTGCGCACCCCGCTGGCGGTACTGAAGACGCAATTGCAATCGGGCTTGCAGGGCGATGCGCCGCCGCTGGTGATCCTGCAGGAGATGGCCGGCACCGTCGAGCGCGCCAGCCAGCTGGCCAACCAGTTGCTGTCGCTGGCGAAGGTGGAGCAGTTACGCGGCAGGGGCCAGCAGGAACCGTGCGACCTGGCCATGCTGGGGCGCGAGGTGGCCGTCAACCTGTCGCCGCTGATCGGCGAAAAAAACCTCGACTATGAATTGGACGCCGAAAAAATCGCGGTAATGAGCCAGCCGTGGATGATCGCCGAACTGATCTCCAACTTGTTGCACAACGCCATACGCCACACGCCGCCGGACACGAAGATCGGCGTGCGCATCACGGCCGAGGGCGAGGCCGCGCTGCTGTGCGTGTGGGACAGCGGGCCGGGCATGGCGGCGGACATGGACAGCCGGGTGTTCCAGCCGTTTACGGCCAGCCACTCGTCGCAAAGCGGCGGCCTCGGCTTGACCATTTGCAGCGAAATCGCCGCCTCGATGGGCGCCGCGATCGCGCTGGAGAACCGTATCGTCGACGGGCGGGTGGCCGGCTTGAACGCGCTGGTGCGCTTCCCGGCGCTGGTGCGGGTGGCCCGAACCTGAGGCGGCGCCGGGCAGCCGATTCGGGCGCCGGCAGACGATGGTCGCGATCGCCGGCGCCGCCTGAGCGCGTCCCTACAACCCTCCGGTCGGGCCTCGATATGGCGGTTTTTTAGGCAAGATCGAGTCTTGCGCCCGCTGAGACCGATACCATCATCGAATTTCCTTCGTGCTCGGGCGCAATAGCCGCCGCATTAAGCCGTCTTTAGTGCTGCGAAGATTTGCATTCTTGTGTATGGTGGCGTAGCGAGCATAGTTATCCACCATGGCAATGAAGGCTGATCAGACATGACAAGCGACGCGCCGCTGTACAGGAACCACGTAATGCTGTTGTCGGAGATATTCTTTATCAAAGACAACCAGGCTGAACTACTCCTGTGCGCGCATAAATACGATTTCGACATCATCTTCTTCAATGAAGTGCAGGATTTCGTTGTGGCCGTCGAGAACGACCACGGCAACAGCCTGTGCGTCATCGACCTTGACGCTTTACACAATATGCAGGCGGACATGCATGAGCGCCGCAAGACCTTGATGCTCAGCGAGTTGTTGCAACGCCTGCCGGGCGAGCACACGTATGTCTACCTGCAGAGCGTACGCCAGGGCGGCCGCTTTTTGCTCCAGCAGCGCCTGGTCGACAGCAATTGCCTGGCCTACGCGGAAAAACCGATCGCCAACGACGTGCTCGTCGACAGGTTGTTCACCTTGTTCGTCCAGAAAAACCGCGGCGACCTGGTGCGACTGATGCACCTCGGCGAGCCGATCGGGCTGGACGAAGCGGCGCTGCTGCAGCGGCGCGTCGAGGTCATCCACCACAGCGACGCCCAGACGCTGCATCTGCGCGTCAAGGAATTGCAGCCCGACATCGTGCTCATTACGGAAGCCGAATACGAGCGCACCGAAGCCATTGTCCGCGTCCTCAAGAAAAACCTGGAAGCCGACCCGGTGCGCGAAATCACGCTGTTGCAGCGCCAGCCCGACGCCGCTTTGACCCGGCGCGCCCTGGCCAGCGGCTTCGACGAGATTTTACTGATGACCGATACCGACGTGCTGGCGGGGCAACTTGTCAACCGCGCCAACAAGATCCGCGTGAACAAGGACTTGATCGGCAAGGACCGGGCGACCGGGCTGCTCAACAAGATCGGTTTGCAGAAGAAGGCCCAGGAACTAATCCGCCAGGCGGCGCGGGAAGGCTGTCCGCTGGCCTTCGGCGTGGTCGATATTGACAAATTCAAGACCGTCAACGACACCTGGGGCCACTATTTCGGCGATATCGTCATCAAGCGCCTGTCGCTGACGCTGGCGCCACACATGGGCGAACGCGATTTGCTCAGCCGCTTCGGCGGCGAGGAATTCGTGGTGGTGTTTTGGGATTGCACGCTCGAGCAGGGATGGCGGCGGCTGGACGCGATGCGCCAGTCTTTCGCCGCGATCCCGTTTGAAGTCAAGGCGGGCGACGTGCGCCACTTTTCCTTCAGCGGCGGCATGGCGGCGTACCCCGAGTACAAGAGCGAAAACGAATTGTTCCTGCGCGCCGACGCCATGCTGTATGTGGCGAAGGAAGGCGGGCGCAATCAGATCTGCGTCAAACCGTCGGCTTCGGCGTTGAAATAGTTAAAACCAGCGGCCTCACCCCGGGGCCAGACCTTCAGGTATGAGCCCGGCTCTGGGCCGATGGTTTTTGCTTGCCTCGGCGGCGTTCAGGCGCCGTTGGCCGCCTTGCCGGTCGGCTCGGACGGCCGCGCCAGCGCCAGTTGCGTCGGTTTGGTCTTGCCTTTCGCGATAGGCAAGCGCGTCACCATGGCCGGCTTGCCGCCGCTGAGTTTAAACACGCCGACCACGCCGGACAGTTGCGCGGCCTGGTCCTGCATCGTCGCGGCCGCCGCCGAGGCCTGCTCGACCAGCGCGGCGTTTTGCTGCGTGACCTGGTCCATTTGCGCGATCGCATGGTTGACTTGTTCGATGCCGGCCATCTGCTCGTGCGTGGCGGCGGAGATGTCGCCCATGATGGCGGTGACGCGGTGCACGCTGGCGACGATCTCGTCCATCGTGCGCCCGGCCTCGTCGACCAGCGCCGAGCCGTTGTCGACCTTGCTCACCGAATCGCCGATCAGCGCCTTGATCTCGCGCGCCGCGCCGGCCGAGCGCTGCGCCAGCGTGCGCACTTCGTTGGCGACGACGGCGAAACCGCGGCCCTGTTCGCCGGCCCGCGCCGCCTCGACCGCCGCGTTCAACGCCAGGATGTTGGTCTGGAAGGCGATGCCGTCGATAACGGCAATGATATCGACGATCTTCTTCGACGAGGCCTTGATCGAGGCCATCGTCTCGACCACCTGCGCCACCACGGCGCCGCCCTTGCCGGCCACCTCGGCCGACGACAGGGCCAGCTGGTTGGCTTGCCGCGCGTGGTCGGCGTTTTGCTTGACGGTGCCGGTCAGCTGCTCCATCGACGCGGCGGTTTCCTCCAGCGAACTGGCCTGCGCCTCGGTGCGCGAGGACAAGTCCAGATTGCCGGCGGCTATCTCGCGCGAGGCCATGGCGATGGTCTCGGTGCCGCCACGCACCTCGCCGACGATCTTGAACAGGCTGGCGTTCATGTCCTGCAGCGCTTGCAGCAATTGGCCGACCTCGTCGCCGGACTCGACCAGGATGGTGCCGGTCAGGTCGCCGCCGGCGACGCTGCGCGCCACCTTCACGGCGTGGCGGATCGGCCGCACGATGCCGCTGCTGATGTACCACGCGGTGATCAAGCTGAGCAAGCCGCCGACTAGGCCCAGGGCGACCATCATCAGGCCGGCGCCGTGGGCGGTGGCGGTGACGTCGGCGCCGGCGCTGCGCATCAGCCCGGCCTGGACGGCGATCAGCTCGTCGATTTGGGCCAGATAGCGCGCGTGGGCCGGGCGCAATTGCTGGAACAGCAGCGCGGCGGCCTCGTCCTTGCTGCCGGTTTTGAGCAGGACCAGCATCCGCTCGCGCGCGGCGGCATACACCAGGCCGGCGTCGCCGAGCGCCTTCAGCACCGGCTGCGCCTGCGGCGAGCGGACGGCGGCGGCCAGCTTGCTCAAATCATCGGATATCGATTTGCTGCCGCTATTGACGCTATCGATTTCGTTTTTAATATCATTTTGATCGCCCATCAGCAAGGCGCTGGGCAGGCTGCGGGCCTGCAGTTCGAGCGCGTTCCTGGCGTGGTTGAGCAGACTGATCTTGTCATAGCCGTCATTCACGGTCGCATCGATAGCCGAGCTGACCGTTTGCAGGCGGCTGGTGCCGATCACCACCACCACGCCCAGCATCAGCGTAGTCAGAAGGAAGGCGATCGTCAGGCGCTGACCTATTTTAATGTTTGCGATATTCATGTGCCGTATGAGTTGTGTTTCCTGCGGCGCCGCGTACGCACGCCAGTGTCAGGATATTGTTGTAAACCCGGTGTCTCCCCCGGGGCAACTTCAGTGTATCAGCGACAATGAAACAGATCGAGAAATATTTCCATTCAGGAATTGTTATGTGCGGTTTTACCAATTTTTGAGAGTTGACGGCCGTCATCGTCGCTTAAGGCAGCTTGAGGGCGCGGGCGATGTCCTCCCAGGCGACGTACTTGAAGTTTTGCGGGCCGTCCGGCAGGCGTTTGTAGCCGTCCTGGATCACCAGCATGCCGCTGGCGTAGGCGCCGCCGAGGTTGGCGGAGCTGGCGTCCAGGCCGTCGGTCTCGGAGGTGCCGTCGATGCCGGCCGCCAGGTTGTAGCCGACGCGGAAGGTGCCGCGCACCCGGTTCGGCGCCGCCGCGTCGAGCACAACGTAGCTGTTGTTGCCCTGGCTGGAGACGATCAGGTAGTCGCCTTTGGCGCCGTGGTAGAGCGCAAGGCCTTCGACGTCGGCGCTCAAGTGGGGGCCGAGCGGGAGGATCAGTTGTAGGCCTGCCTTGGCGGAGGCGTCGGCCGCGCCGGCCCAGACGCCGCGCTTTTCTTCGCCGATGTAGAGGCGGGCGCGGCGGTCGTCGACGACGCAGCCTTCCGGCTGGCTGGCCACGCTGAAGCGCCGCAGCAGGGTGCTGGCGTAGCCTTGCCCGTGTCGTTCGATGCGGTAGTGGCGGTAGCTGCCGTCTTTGTCGTTGACGAAGGCTTCCAGGCCGCCGCCCGCCGGCTGGTACAGGCAGATGCCGTAGATGCGTTCGAGGTCGGTCGGCAGCCGCGCCGCTTCGCTGACGATCCCTTGGGCGTCGATGGTAAATAGCATCATGCTGTTGTCGTCGCGCTGGCTGGCCACGGCCAGGTCGACGCGCTGGCCGTCGAGGGTGACGTTTTGGCGCAGGTCGACGTTGTTCAGGCGGCCGACTTCGAGAAGTTGCCGTTGCTTGCCTTGCAGGTCGTACACCAGCAGGCCCTGCTTTTTGTTGGTGCCGAGTATGCGCGAGGCGGCCGGGTCGTTCGGATGTACCCAGATCGCCGGGTCGTCGGCGGCGTCGCCCGCGCGCGCCATCGGTTCGGTCTGGCCACGCGGTTCGATGACGGCCATCGGCATGGTCGTGGCAACGGGCGCCGGTCTGGCCGCCTGCCAGGACTGAGGCCGGATTTGCCAGTTGCCTGCGGCCTCGTCGCGCAGCAGCAGGTCGATGCCGCCGGCGCCGGCGCGCAGCGCCAGTTGCCCGGCGCCTTTGGCGCTGCGCGTGGGTTGCGGCGGCAGCGCCTGCCATTTGCCGTCGCGACGGCGCAGCAGGTGCAGCCGCTTGCCTTTGGCGTCGAGCACCGCGACGCCGCCCGGCAGCACGGCCAGCGCGCCGGCGCCGCCGTCGAGTTGGCCGAACGGGCGCCGCAGCGCCACCGGTTCGCGCCTGCCGGCGCTTTCGGCGTCGGCTTCATAGGCCCACAGGCCGATGCCGGATTCGCTGACCAGCAGCGTGTGGCTGGCGTCGTCGGCGCGGCAGTGTTTGGCGTGCGGCGGCAGCGCCAGTTTGCGCACCAGTTGGCGTTGGTCGCCGTGCATCAGCCATTGTTCGCTTTGGCCGTCCTTGCCGATCAGGAACAGGTGCGTAACTTGCTGGGCGTCGCGGTACAGACAGGACGCTTCGACGCCGAAGCCGGGGACCGGGAAGGGCGCTTGCGCGCGCAATTCGCCGGCCTTGAGGTCGACCATGACCGCCAGCGGGCGCTGGGTGTCGGCTTCCAGCACGACGGCCAGCGCGCCGTCGGCGTGGCTGCGGGTGTCGAGTTGCTTGGCGCGCATCGGTAGCGTGGCGCGTTCCTTGCCGGCCGCGTCGAGCAGGTGCAGGCCGCGCTTGTCGAGGCTGAGCCAGCCGCCGCCGGGCAGCGCCGCCAGTTCGTCGGCGCGCGCGGTGGCGCCCGGGGTGGCGGCGCCGGCCTGGGCCAGCGTCGTGGCCGCCAGCAGCGCCGCGCCGAGTGCGGCCTTCATTGGTATTGTTTTCATTGTGTTTTTCATGGTGGTGTGTTCTTAGAACATGCTCGCTTTCAGGCCGATTTTATAGGTCCGGCCGTACTGCTCGTATTGCGCGTTGTACTGTTTCGACCCCTGGTAGACGTAGTACTTCTCGTTGTTCAGGTTGGCCGCCTCGAACACCAGTTGCAGGCCCTTGTTGATGTGGTAGGCCAGCGAGAAGTCGACTTGCTTCTGGGCGTAGACGATGCGGTCCTGGTCCGGCTTGAGGATGTCGGCGCCCAGCTCCAGCAGGTAGGGCGATTTGTAGTTCAGCGCGACGCGGGCGCTGAGCGGGCCTTGTTCGTAGCCGAGCATCAGGTTCATGACGCGCTTCGACTGGCCCGGCAGGCGGATATCGCGCGTCAGCGTGCCACCGGCGGCGACGTCGTGGCGGCCGATGCGCGCCTGCGCGCCGGTCAGGCTGCCGTTGGCGCCGAGCAGCAAGTTGTTGAACGGCGCGGGCAGCATGCGCAACGGCTGGGTGTAGGACAGTTCGATGCCTTTCACGCTGGCCGTTTCGCCGTTGGCGTACGAGGTGGCGCTGGTGTAGCCCTGCCATTGCCCGGTGCCGGCCAGGTTGGTGGTGTAGGTGAAGTTTTTGATGTCCTTGTGGAACAGGTAGGCCGACACGGCGCCGTCGGCGCCGAGCACGCGCTCAATTCCCAGGTCGAGGTTGCGCGCCTTCAGCGGCGCCAGGTCCGGGTTGCCGATGACCGCTTCGGTGTTGCTGGCCAGGTTGACGCCGGGCGCCAGTTGGCTGAAGTTGGCGCGCACCACCGCGTGGGTCCAGGCCGCGCGCACGCTGGTCTTGGCGTCCAGCTCGTAGCGCGCCTGAAGGGTCGGCAGCCAGTCGCGGTAGGCGCGCGAGCGCGTCAGCCCGGTCACGCCGGCGCCGGCGACCTGCTTGCCGGCCGCCTCGAAGCGGGTGCGCTCGGTGCGCACGCCGGCCAAAAGGCGCCAGGCGTCGATGTCGACGGTGTTCTGGAGGTAGGCCGAGTCGACGTTTTCGTTCAGCGTGTAGTCGTTGATGCTCGACTCCAGCGCCAGGCGGGCCTTGGCGCGGTCCAGGCCGGCGACGCGGGCGCGCAGCAGCGCCGGGTCGAGCGCGCTGCCGATGTTGCCGAGGGCGTAGTCGAGCGTCCGGTCGCTGACAAAACCGGCCATCGAGGTCGGGCCCGAACCCCAGTAGTTGCCGCTGCCGCTCTTGGCGCTGTTGTATTGCCATTGCTCGGTGTCGTTGGTTTTTTCACGGCGACTGGCCTTGATGCCGAACTTGAAGGTCGACTGCTCGAATGCGCGGCTCAGGTCGACGCGGGCGTGGCGTTCCTTGTCGTTCGAGTCGCGCCGTTGCAGGCTGATCGCGTTCAGGCTGTAACTGGCCGGGTCGAACAGGCTGGCCGGGCCGTTCAGGCGCGGTTGGCGGGTGTCGCTGAAGCCGACGCCGGCGACGTTGGCGTTGCTGCGGAAGCGGCCGTCGTTCAGCGCCTCGGGCGTGTCTTCGCCGGCGCTGCTGGCGCCGGCGCGCGCTTCCAGGGTCCAGTTGGCCAGCGTGTGCGCGGTGCCCAGCACCAGCGAGCGGATGTCCTGGGTGTATTTGCGCTGGCGGATGCGCCGTTCGGCGCGCGCGCCGGCGCTGCTTCCCTCGGCGATGGCGTCGCCTTTGATGTTGCTGATGGTCAGGCGGTCGCGCACTTCGTCGTCGCTGAACCGGCTGAGGAAGGTGCGCAGGAAGTAGCTGCTGTCGGCGTCCGGGCGCAAGTCGAGGTTGACGGCGTAGGCGCGCCGTTCGCGCACCGGCAGGTAGTCGCGCAGCTCGAAGCCGGCCAGTTTGCCGCCGCTCCAGGCGCCGCCGGTTTCCACGTTGTCGGAACCGAACTTGCGTTTTTCCAGGCTCAGGCCGGCGGCCACGCCGAATCTGCCGTCCAGGAAGCGCTGCGCCCACAGCAGGGCGCCGGCCGGGCTGGTCTGGCCGGTGTTGCCGTCGTGGCCGGCGGCGGCGTTGGCCGACAGCAGCGTGCCGGGCAAGTCGAAGGCCGACAGCGTCTTCACTTCGACGGTGGCGCCGAGCGAGTTGGCGTCCATCTCCGGCGTCAGCGTCTTGCTCACTTCGAGCGAGCGGATCAGGCCGGCCGGCAACACGTCCAGCGCCACCGCGCGCCGGCCCGCCTCGGGCGACGGCACCAGCGCGCCGTTGATGGTCACCGCGTTCAAGTCCGGCCCGAGGCCGCGCACCGTCACGTAGCGGCCCTCGCCCTGGTCGCGCTGCACGGCCACGCCCGGCAGGCGGGCCAGCGCCTCGGCGGCGTTTTTGTCGGGCAAGCCGCCGATGTCGTCGCTGCTGACCACGCTGACGATGTTATCGGCCTTTTCTTGCGCGGCGATGGCTTTGCGCAGGCTGGCGCGCTGGCCGGTGACGGTGACGCTGGCGCCGTTCGTGTTGCTCGGCGCCGCTTGGGCTTGGGCGCCGAGCGTCGTCAGCACGCCCAGGGTCAGGATGGACAGGCGGCAGCCGTGGCCTTGGTGCTGTGCTCGCTGGCGCGGCTGGGCGCCGGCTGGTCGTGTGGTTTTCATGGTGTTTGGCGTCGGGTTAGGGGGGAACCCGGCGGATTCTAGGGATCGAATATGTCAATTGCGTGACAGCAGGGCTGCGCCGGCGCCGAAAAGGGGCCGCGGAAGCGTTTTTGGGGCGCCGCTGAGCCGGATTGACCCGCCCCGGCGCCGGGCCGGGGCGCCAATTGCGGGCGCGGCGGCAACGATAGTGAGCCGTTTGCACCTCCCCCGCGTGTCATTGTCTTGTCATGCTGCCCGAATATGCTTACCGGTACACTCCAGTAAAGGTCCACCGCCGCCATGCTGTCCCTGCACCGTTCCAGTCTCCTCGCCGCGGCGCTTGCGCTGCTGCTTATCTGCGCCATTTACGCCGGCGCCGGCGCGGTCAAGGCCGCGCACGCGTGGCACTGGATGGATATCGTCGGCGAGGGCGGCACCGCCGTCATGTCCGGCGTCTGGTTTATGTTGACGCTCAGCAGCCGGCCGCGCGGCCTGGTGACGCGCCTGCTGGCCGGCGGCCTGTGCGCGATCATGCTGGGCTCCTGGGCCGACTGTCTCGACGAGTTTTTCGCCGTCGGCAAGACGCAGCTGTGGGATAACTGGCTGGAGGCGCTGGTGCCGTTTGGCATGCTGGTGCTGACCGTCGGCATGTATTATTGGCGCCAGGAGCAGTTCTGCCTGAACGAACACTTGCAAAAGCGCGAGCGCCTGTTCCGCGACCACCGCGCCTTCGACCGTATTACGCAGCTGGCCGGGGCCGACTACCTGCGCGGCCAGGTCCGCGCCGAGCAGGCGCGCAGCCCTGGCAATGCGTGCGCGCTGGCGCTGCTCGACATCGACCGCTTCCACCTGATCAACCGCGAGTTCGGCCAGCGCGAGGGCGACCGCGTACTGCAGGCGGTCGGCCACATGCTGCTGCTCAATTTGCGCAACGACGACTTGCTGTGCCGCTACGCCGGCGACCGTTTCGCGGTCTTGATGCCCGACACCGGCGCGGCCGAGGCGGAGGCGCTGGCGCGCCACCTGTGTTTCATGGTCGGCCAAATGCTGCACCACGCCAAGGACGCCCCGGTGCGGCTGACCTTGCGCCACGCCAGCGCGGCCGCCGGCGCCGCGCCCGAGGCGCTGCTCGCCGAGCTGGGTCGCCAGTTGTCGGCGCCGGCCGCGGCGGCCGCCGCGAGAGCGGCCGCGTGATCGCCTACCGCCAGGCCGGCGACGCCTGCATTGCGGCCCAGCACCAGCCGGCGCTGGTGCTCGATTACGCGCGCAGCCGCGACGCCGGGGATGCCGTGGTATTGCGCGGCACCGGTCTGGACGCCGGCGCGCTGCCGGCCGCCGCCAGTCTGGTCAGTCCGGACCAGTATGTGCGCCTGCTGGCGAACGTGGCGCGCGCGCTGGGCAGCGCCGACACCAGCTTCATGCTGGGCCAGCAGATGCTGCCTGGCCATTACGGCGCCGTCAGCCACGCCTTGTTGCAGGCGCAAAACCTGCGCCAGGTGCTCGACATCCTGGTGGCGTGCCAGACCCGGCTATGCCCCTTGCTGCGGCCGCGTTGGCGCGACGAGGGCGGCCAGGCGACGCTGTACTGGGTCGATAGTTTCGGCGCGCCCAGCCTGCTGCCGCTGCTGGTCGAGATGCACATGGCGGCGGTGGCGGCGCTGTGCCGCTGGCTCGGCGGCGAGCGCCTGCCGTGGCGCTTTTGCTTCAACCGCGGCGCGCCGCGCCACAGCGAGCAGCACGAGGCGCACCTGGGGCCGTCGCTGAGCTTTAACTGCCACCTGGACGCGATGCTGATCGAGTCGTACTGGCTAGCCCGGCCCTGGCCGCGCGGCAACGCGATGGCGGCCGCGGTGGCGCTGCGCGCGCTGGAACTGGAGGCGGCGGCGCCGCCCAGCCTGCTCGACGCGCTGTACGATTATTTGCTCGAGCATATACGTTGCGCGCCCACGCTGGAGCGCAGCGCGGCCGCGTTCGGCGTCAGCCCGGCGACCCTGAAGCGGCATCTGGCGCGCCACGGCAGCCATTTCCAGGCCGAACTGGACCAGGTGCGCACGCACGCGGCGATTTATTTGTTTCATACGCGGCGGTATGACAACGACGCGGTGGCGCGGCACCTGGGCTTCCACGACGCCACCAATTTCCGCCGCTCGTTCAAGCGCTGGACCGGGATGACGCCGAGCTTGCTAAGGGATGCGCTGGGAAGGGGGCGCCTGGACGCCGCGGCGTGACGCAAAAAATCCAGGGCGCGACCCGGGGGGCGGACCGCGGCGCTTGGCCTTCGCTTGGTTTTTGGCGTTGCCGGCGCGCTAAACGAAGTCGAATCGCCCTATTGTTAGCAGGTCAATAATTGCTCATTGCTCCACATCCATAGTACACTCGACCGTCACGCACGCTCTCGCTCATCGCAGCGGCGGCGTCGCCTGTCGCCCAGCCGTTTCCTCGCCCGCAGTATAGCTTTGCGGTGCCTGTTCGCCATTCCCCGCCGGGTTTCCGGCACTTTCATAGCGCTCAATCGTGTACTCAGAATCGCAAATAGATCCGGTCGTTAATTTTCACAATACCCAAGGCGAGGCGGTGCGGGCCACCATCGTCAACTTGCAGCGCAAGGCGCTGGTCATGGAAGTGTATAACCCGTATTCAATCGTCCAGGTCAGCGAGGTGTTAAGCGAATTGACGATACGGCTGGGCATTAAGAACGCCTATATCGGCAAGGCCGTGGTGATCAGCATGGTCAACACCGGGCTGACGGCGCTGGTGTCGGTGGCGCTGATCGACGACTGGCGCGAGCTGAGCAACGTGGCGCTAACGCCGGGCGCGCTCAAGCGCGAGGCGGACAACTTCGTGCGCGAGTGGGACGGGCGTTTCGCGGTGCGGCGCGATTATCAAATCGTCGTCAACGAAATGCGCGGCTATCTGGCCGAGGTGGCGCGCTGGGTCGAGCAGGTCGACATGTCGAGCACGCTGCCCAAGGAGCAAGGGCGCCTGCGCGAGGACGCGTTTTTTGAACTGGCCGAGCCGCTGATGGACAAAACCCGGGGCTATTTCGACGAACTCAACGGCCAGGCCACGCTGGTCGACGAGGAACAGGCGCCTAGCCACCGCGTCTTCGTGCAGGGCGCGCTGCATCCGCTGATCCTGCGCGCGCCGTTTGTCTTTCGCACCTACACCAAGCCGCTCGGCTACGCCGGCGACTACCAAATGGTCAACCAGATCCTGGACGACCCGCGCCAGGGGCCGAGCACGTATTTCCAGATCGTCAACACGGCCTTCCTGCAAACCGCCGTCGCCCACGCGCACCGCAACCGCATCGGCATCCTGGTGCAGTTCCTGGCGGGGCTGGCCGACGCCGCGCGCCTGACCGGGCGCGTGTTCCGCGTACTCAACGTCGGCTGCGGCCCGGCGGTCGAGATACAGCGCTTCCTGAAGGAATATCCCGAGCCGCACTGGTTGTCGTTCGAGCTGGTTGATTTCAGCGAGGAGACGCTGGCCTACACCCGCGCCACGCTGGCGGCGCTGGCGCCGCGCGGCGGGCGGCCGGTGGCGATCGACTACGTACACGATTCGGTGCACCAGTTGCTCAAGCGCCGCGTCGGCGCGACGCCGGCGCCGACCGGCTTCGGCGAGTTCGACGCGGTCTACTGCGCCGGCCTGTTCGACTATCTGTCCGACAAGGTGTGCGCGCGGCTGGTCGCGCATTTCGCCTCGCGCATGCGCCGCGGCGGGCGCCTGCTGGTCACCAACGTGCATTCCGACAATCCGGAAAAGGCCGGCATGGAACACTTGCTGGAATGGTATCTGATCTACCGCGACGAGGCCAAGATGGCGGCGCTGCTGCCGCCGCTGTCGACCGCGCACCGGCTGTATGTCGACCCGACCGGCGTCAACGTCTTCGCCGAAGCGAGTACCGCGTGCTAGCAGCCGACCCGGGCACCGGCGCCGACCTGCGCCAGCGCTACGACGCCACGCTGAGCGCCTACCGGCTCAAGTTCAGCCGCGGCGGCGCCTTCACGGCGATCGCGCTGGTGCTGCTCGGCGTCGGCCTCGACTATAGCCTGTACCCGCGGCAGCAGGGCCGCTTCGCGCTGGCGCGGCTGCTGATCTCGGCGCTGATCCTGGCGCTCATCTGGATCATGCGCAGCGCCTGGGGCCGGCAACGCGTCGCCGCGCTGACCTTCCTGTGGCTGCTGCTGCCGCAAACCATGATCGCCTGGATGATCTGGTCCACCGAGGGCGCCACGTCGATGTACTACGCCGGCTTGAACCTGGCGGTGTTCGCCTCGGCCATCGCGCTGCCGTTCAGCCTGTGGCAAAACGCCGCGCTGGGCGCGCTCAGCTACCTTTTGTATTTCCTGGCCTGCTACACGCATCCGGGCGGTTTCGAATGGCGCGGCGCGTTCGGCGTGAACTCGCTGTTTCTGATCTTCACCGCCATCGCCAGCGCGGTCTGCACCTACTACAATGAGCAGGCGCGCTTCATGTTGTTCCAGCTGAAGAGCGAGGTGGCCGACAAGAACAGCCAGCTCGAGCAGACCAACCGCAGCCTGGCCGAGATCAAGGGCCAGATGTTGCAGCAGGAAAAAATGGCGGCGCTGGGCACCCTGGCGGCCGGCCTGCTGCACGAGGTCAACAACCCCGTCAATTTTTGCATGATGGCCATCGAGATCGCCAGCGAGGAGCCCGATGTCAAGGCCAACGCGCTGCTGGCCGATTGCCTGAACGACGCCAGGCAGGGTATGCAGCGGGTCCAGTACATCGTCTCGGACTTGAAAACGTTCGCCTACCGCAAACCCGGCGGCGAGGCCGAGGGCGCCAATTTTATGTTCGAGCGGGCGCTCGACGCGGCGGTGCGCCTGGTCGGCCACGAACTCAAGGACGTCGCCGTGGTGCGCGCGCTGCCGGCCGACACGCTGGTGTGCGGCGACGAGGCGGCCATCGTCGGCGTGCTGATCAACTTGCTGGGCAACGCCGCGCTGGCGCTGCGCCAGGGCGGCGCGCAGCCGCGGCGCATCGCCGTCGCCGCCGACTGGGTTGGCGAGCGGCTGCGCGTGCGCGTGCGCGATAACGGTCCCGGCATCGCGCCGCACGACTTGGCGCGGGTGTTCGAGCCGTTTTTCACCACCCGCGAAGTGGGCCAGGGCCTCGGCCTGGGCCTGAGCATCAGTTACGGCGTGATCGAGCGCCACGGCGGCAGGCTACTCGCCGACAGCGTCGCCGGCGAATGGACCGAAATGAGCTTTGACCTGCCGCGCCCGGAGTGGCGCGGCGCGCACGGCGCCACCACGACCAATCCAGAATTCAACGAGGTACCACAGCATGATTGACAAGCAAATTCCGGCGATTCTATACGTCGACGACGAACCCAACGCCCTGAAATATTTCGAACGCGCCATCGGCGCGCTGGCGCCGGTGCTGACCGCCGGCTCGGTCGAGGAGGGCAGGCGCGTGCTCGACGAGAACGCCGGCCGCATCGCGGTGCTGGTGTCGGACCAGCGCATGCCCGGCGCGAACGGCAACGAACTGCTGTCCTACGCGTGGGACAACTACCCGCACATCGTGCGCATCCTGACCACCGCGTACTCCGAGCTGGAGCAGACGGTGGAGGCGGTGAACCGCGGCCAGATCCACCGTTACATACAAAAACCGTGGGAAATCGGCGCGCTCAGGATGGAGCTGCGGCAGGCGCTGGACCTGGCGCGCCTGCGCAAGGAGCACGCGCAACTGCTGCGCGAAAAATTGCTGGTGCGGCAAAAACAGGCGGTGGCCAACCGCATCGGCAGCATTTACACGCTGTGCGCCAGCCTGGCCGGACCGGAGCAGTTGCTGCCGGTCGAGGCCTACCTGGCGGCCGCGCTGACGGCCGGCCTGACGCCGCCCGAGCCGGACTGGCTGCTGATGGACTACTCCGACCTGGTCAGCGCCGAGGCGTTCCGCAGCGCGGCCTTCGGCGCCGCCGTGCGCGAGCATTTCGCCCGCATCGAAGGGGACTACCAGGACCGCGGCGTGCAACCGGCCATTGAAATGCTGGCGGCGGCCTTCGGCGAGCGCCTGACCGCCTTGGGCGCCGGCAGCGCCGTCTTCGCCGAGGGGCGCGATTTGACCGAATTTCTGGAAACGCCGAGCAACGCGCCGGTGTCGGGCCAGCACGCGTTCTGGCTGGCCTGCCTGCTGTGGCTGGCGAAGCGCGGCTGGTCGCTGCAAGTGAGCGAAGCCGGCGGCGCCTTGCAATGCCGGCTGGCCCAGGCCGAACTGCCGCTGACGCCGACGCAGTTGGCGGCGTGGATCGAGCAGTTTTAAGGGGCGGCGGGCGGCGGACGCGCCCGCGCTTTGCTTGACTGGATATTCCCTCAAGGCAATTGGCAAGGCGCGACCTCGCGGCCTGCCCTGCGGGCGCCGCGCATGCGCCTGTCGTCAACGACGCCAGTCCGGTAAAATGCCGGCCTGCAAGCCGAGCCGGCGCGTTCGCGCGTGCGCTCGGCGCCCACCGTTTACAAAGAAGGAAGTATGATTCAGAAGACCATCGCCGGCCTGCTGCTGGCATGCGGCGTGTTGGCCGCCAACCTGGCCTACGCGGGCGGGTGCCCGGCCCACTACGTCGACGGCCGCCTGCCGGAAATCCGCAACCCAAAACTCAACAGCGCCACCAGGGAACTCTGCTACGGCGTATTCGGCATCATGCACAGCGGCGTCACGCGCACGCCGCTGTGGTCGGCGGAACACCTGACGGCCGACAACATCGCCTCGGCGCAGGACCTGTCGCGCGAAAACTCCTTCCACGCCGAGCAGGAATTGCCGCGGGGCCAGCGCGCCGAACTGGCCGATTACGCCCGCAGCGGCTTCGACCGCGGCCACATGGCGCCGAACGGCGACATGCCGGACCGGCGCAGCCAGCACGACAGCTTCACGCTGGCCAATATGGTGCCGCAGAACAGCGACAACAACCGCCACGTCTGGGCCGGCATCGAAGGCATCGTGCGCAAGCTGGCCAAGAAAGAGGGCCAGTTGTACGTCATCACCGGGCCGGCCTTCATCGGCGGCAACCTGCAAAAAATCGGCAACGTGCTGGTGCCGAGCCACCTCTACAAAGTCGTCTACAGCCCGCGCCAGGGCGCCGGCGCCGCCTATTTCATCGAAAACAAGGCGACCGACGACTACGAAATGGTCAGCATCGCCACGCTGGAAAGCACGATCGGCATCAATCTGCTACCGTCGCTGACGGCGCGGCAAAAAGAAACCATGCTGAAACTGCCGGCGGTGCGCAGCAAAAAGCCCAAGCGCTAGATCGCCCGAACGCCGTCCTGCACGCCAGGGTTGTTGGCAAAATATGGAGAAATAATATGAGTGCACGCAAGTTTGTTCCTTACGCCAATGAGAGCGATGTGCTCCATGTGGGTCATTTGATGGTCGAGAACCGGGTCGACCGTATTACGCTTAGCGGCGACATCGATTTGACCGCCGATCAGGCCGGGTTGGCGTATGCCAAGCAGTTGCAGCAGTTGCTGGCGGCCGTGGTGGCGACGTTGGAGGGCCGGGAGTTGCCGGCGACGCTGCCGCCGCCGCCGGTGCAGACGGTCGCCAATCCTTTCGAGTAGCCGGCGCGCGCGCAGGCAATGCCTACGGTCCGACAAAAAGCGCCGGGGCATTGCCGCCGCCAGCGCTTTTTTGCCTGCCGCGCCGCGGGCCTACTCGGCGAACGCTTTCGCCGCCGGGGTGATCGTCACCGCCTCCGGCTTGATGTCGAGCTTCAGCTTGCCGATCCGCTGGTCTTCGTCCAGCAGTTGCTTGGGCTTGTCGCCGTCGTACTTGATCGGCGAGAAGGCGTCGCTGAGCAGCTTTTCCTTCAGGCCGGCGGCGTCCTTGGCGATCATGACGACGGACAGGTTTTTCGCTGACAGGTGCGTGCGGATGGCGCGGTTGACGTCGGCGGCGCTCAGCCTGGCCAGGCCGTCGCGCATCAGGCGGGTGAATTCGGGCGTGCCGTACCATTGCGAGTCGAGCGCGTAACCGAGTTGCTGGTCTTGCGTTGCCGTCATCACGAACACGTTCTTCATCAGGTAGTCGCGGGTGGTCTCGAACTGTTCCGGGGTCAGCCCCTGGCTGACCAGTTTGTCCAGTTCGGTGAGGGCGACGCGCAGCGCGAAGTGGGCGTTCTCCGGCGCGACCGGGCGTATCCACACTTCAAACAGTTGCGCCTTGCGGCCCAGGTTCGGGTTCGGGAAGAACTGGAACATGCCGCGCGGGAAGGCCTCGATGTAGGCGTAGTCGCCATAGTTCATGCCGCGGATTTCGCGGATGCGCTGGTACAGGTGCGAGTTCGACGCGCGGTGTTCGCCCAGCCAGGTCTTGGCCAGCCACAGCGCCGGGAAGTCGGGGTGCGAGCGGGTCACCGCCAGCGGCAGGCCGAACGAGATCGCCGTCGCGCGGGTGTTCTTCTCGATGATTTCCACTTCCAGCCCGGCCGGCTTGCGCCCGACCGGCGCCAGCGTCGCGGGCAGGCCGGCGCCGGCCGGCAGTGTCGCCAGCGCCTGTTTCAGCGAGTCGATCATGGCCTCGCTGGCGGCGCCGGCGACGCCGACCCGCAGCGCGCCCTGGGTATAGGCGCTGCGCCAGAATTGCTTGACGTCGGCCAGCGTGATGGCGTCGAGTCCCTTGACCGTACCCAGCACCGGATGGCCGTACGGCGTGCCGGCATAAACGTTGGTTTGCAGGCGCTCCTTGGCGAATTCCTCCTCGTTGTTGTCCTTCAGGTCGAGCAGCAGCGCGTTCTTTTGCGCGTCCTTCAGGCGGCGCAAGTCGTCCTCGCGAAAGCCGGGTTCGAGCAGCATCGGCAGGGCGATGGCGCCGAACTCGGTCCAGTTGTCCTGGTGGATGGCGCCGGTGAAGGTGGTCATTTCCTTGTCGGTTTGCTCGCTGAAGCTGCCGGCCAGCGGAAACAGGGCCTTGCTGATGTCGTCGATGCGCCGCTCGGATGAGCCGGCCGAGGCGACCATCGCCGCGGTCAGCGCGGCCAAGCCTTCCTTGCCGGCCGGGTCGTGCGCGGAGCCGGCCGCGAAGACCAGCTTGAAGCGGATCAGCGGCAGCGCCGAGGCTTGCACCAGCACGTCGAACTTGGCGGCGCCGGCCGCAGGGGCGAAGCCGGCCAGCGGCGGCAGCGTCGCCATCGCCTGCGGCATGGCGTCGTGCGACAGCGTGGTCACGACCATGCCGGCGTCGACCAGGTAGGTGCGCGCGGCCGCTTGCAAGTCGGCTGGGGTCAGCGTGTCGAGCAGGCGGTAGTACTGGTTGATGGTGCCGTAGGAGCGCTCGAAGTGGGCGTAGGAGGCCAGCGTGCCGGCGATTTGCTCGGTGTTGTCGAGCGAGCGGATCAGGCCGTATTTCTGCGCCGACTTGGCGTCGGCCAGGTCCTTTTCGCTGACCGGCGTGCTGCGCAGCCTGGCCACCGTCCGCAGGATGGCGTCGCGTACATAGACGGCGTCGTCGAGCTTCTTGACGCGCGCGCCGATGGTCGCCAGGGTCGGGTCGACACGGCCCGGTGTCGAGTCGAACAACTGGTCGACCTTTTGCTCGTCTTGCACCAGGCGCTTGTACAGCGCCGAGGTGCGGCCGAACGACAGCCCCAGCAACGTGTTCAGCGCGACCTGGTCCTTGGCCGTGGTCGAGAACGCCGGCGCGTGGAACGCCACCGCGACCCACGGCAGGGTCGGGCTTGGCCAGGGTACGTGGCGGTAGACCGGGCCTTGCGGCGCCGGTTCGGCCGGCACGGCGGCCTGGGCGCTGCCGCGCTGCCACTTGCTCCAGTATTTCTCGACCAGCGCGATGGCTTGCCGCGGCTTGACGTCGCCGGCGATGATGACGGTGGTGCGTTCCGGGCGGTACCAGCGGTCGAAGAACACCTTCGAGTAGGCGTACTGGTTCGGCATGTCCTCGATGTCCTTGAGGAAGCCCATGGTGGTGTGTTTGTAGGTGTGGGTCTGGAAGGCGCCGTCGCGCATGACCTCGTACAGTTTCGAGACCGGGTTGGCGCTGTTCTTGTTGTATTCGCCGAGCACCGCGCGCGACTCGGTCTTGAACGCGTCTTCGCCGTAGGACAGGTTTTGAAAGCGGTCGGCCTCGACCTTGAGCACCGTTTCCAGGTCGTCCTTGGCGAAGGTGGTGTGGTAGTTGGTCAAGTCGTCGCTGGTGTAGGCGTTCTGGCGCGCGCCGGCCTTGGTGATGATTTCCTGGTATTTCTCGGGCGGATAGGTCTTGGTGCCGCGGAACATCATGTGCTCGAAGAAGTGGGCGAAGCCCGACTTGCCCGGCTCGACCTCGTTGCGCGAGCCGGTCTGCACCGGGATCTGCAGCGAGACCAGGTTCGGCAAGCCGGTCGGCACAATGATGATCTTCAAGCCGTTCGGCAGTGTTTTTTCGGTGGCCTTGAAGGGCAGCGGATCGGCTTTGGCCGGCGCGGCGGGGGCGCAGTGGGCCGGCGCCGACGCGGCCAGCCAGGGCAGGGCCAGGACGATAAGGGGGAGGAATTTTGACACGACAGCTCCTTCGTTTTAGTTGTTAGAAAGTGCAAGGAGCGCAGCTTAAAATAATCGGCGGCGAAAGCAAAGGGAAATTCGCCGGCCGGCCCAGCCGATGGCCTATCATGGCGTATGAACACCACTTATATCGACCATATCACCGTGACCGCGCCGACGCTGGCTGCCGGCGTCGACTATGTGCGCCAGGCGCTGGGCGTGACGCCGCTGCGCGGCGGCGAACATCCGCGCATGGGCACGCATAATTGCCTGCTCAGACTGGGGGCGGAGCTGTTCCTGGAAGTGATCGCGGTCGATCCGGCCGCCGCGCCGCCCGGCCGGCCGCGCTGGTTCCGTCTCGACGACGCGGCCTTCAATTGCCGGCCGCGGCTGGCGGCGTGGGTGGCGCGCAGCGACGACATCGAGGCCGCCGTGGCGGCGTGCGCGTGGACCCCCGGCGCGATCGAACCGATGACGCGCGGCGCGCTGAGCTGGCGCATCACCATTCCGGCCGACGGCGGCATGGCGCTGGACGGCGCCGCGCCCGGCTTGATTCAGTGGGACGCGGCGGCGCACCCGGCCGGCGCCATGGCCGAGCTGGGTTGCTCGTTGCTGCGCCTGGAGATCCGCCACCCGGACGCCGGCCGGGTGCGCGCCGCGCTGGCGGGTATCGACTGCGCGGGGCCGTTGCTGGTGGCGCCGCCCGGCGCCGGCGCGGCGCCCTATCTTGTTGCCCACGTTCAAACCCCGACCGGGGCGCGCCGGCTCGGCGGCCCGTAGGGCGGCGCCGCGGCGCCCGCGATCCAGCTTAAATAATGTCGGTGTCGGGCAGGTTGATGCGGTTGCGGCCCATGTGTTTGGCGCGGTACAGCGCGGCGTCGGCGGTGGCCACCAGTTGGCTCGCCTCGGAGTCGCCCGAGGGCAGGGCGGTGGCGGCGCCGATGCTGACGGTGACGTAGTCGCGCGCGCCCTTGCGCTTGGGTAGTTGCAGTTGCTCGACGCGGCTGCGGATGCGTTCGGCCACGATGGCCGCGCCCTTGAGCGACTGGTTCGGCAAAATGACGGCGAATTCCTCGCCGCCGTAGCGCGCCACCAGGTCGTTGGCGCGCATTTCGCTGGCGACCGCGCCGGCGATGCGCTGCAGGCATTCGTCGCCGCCGAGGTGGCCGTGGGCGTCGTTGTAGTCCTTGAAGTTGTCGACGTCGACCATTAGCAGCGACAGCGCCTGTTGCTGGCGCAGCGCGCGCTGCCATTCGGCGCCGAGGGTGTCGTCGAAGCAGCGCCGGTTGGCCAGGCTGGTCAGACCGTCGCGCGTGGCCAGTTGTTCCAGCGCGATCTGGGCGCGCTTTTCATCGGTCATGTCGCGCAGCGTCTCGACCACCGCCATGATGCGCCCGTCGTTGCCGTAGATCGGGCTGGCGTCGACGGCCAGGTAGCGCCGCCGCCCCACGCGCGGCATGTCGCACCAGTTCTCCGCGCACAGGTTGTTGCCGGCGTCGCCGCGGGCGCTTTGCTGGCTGTAGAGGGAGTGGATTTCCGAGGTGCGGCCCAGGATCACCAGGTCGGCCAGCGTCGGCCGCGCCTCGCTGTAGAAGCTGCGCCAATGGTCCGAGGTGCCCAGCACCTCGTAGGCAGAGACCCCCGTCAGGCGCTCGCAGGCGCGGTTCCAGATCATCACTTTGCAATTGCTGTCCAGCACGAACGTCGGGATCACCAGCAGTTCCATCATCTTGACCGCGAAGCCATGCTGCTGCTCAGGCTGCGGACATTCCATCAGCTGCTGGACGTTTGGGTGGCTGGTCATGAACAGTTCCTTATCTTGTGGACATGGCGTTTCGCGCGGCTGTCGTTTCTGTGGGGACGCTCGCGACTTGCAGGACGGCGCGCCAGGTCGAAGTTTCCTGTTGTAGATGGTAAATAATTACCAGCGACAAGTTTTGATTTTGCTACCTCGGTCCGACCATCTACTTGATAAATCGCAAAACTGCCGTCGATTTTTGCGGCATCGCAGCAAAGCGTATTGACAGGCCTTAGCAGGCCGGCAGCGCCTCGGCCAGCGGCACCGACAGCGACAGCGCGGTGCCCTGGCCCGGCAGGCTGTCGATGGCCAAGCGGCCGCCCGCCGCCGCGACCCGGTCCTTGATGCCGAGCAAGCCGCAGCCGCGCGGGGCGTGGCCGCCCGGCATGCCGACGCCGTTGTCGCGCACCGTCATGGTCAGTCCGGCGCCGTCGCGCAGCAGCGCGACAGTGACCGCGCTGGCCTTGGCGTGGCGGGCGATATTCGACAGCGCCTCCTGCAGCACGCGCAATACCATCGCGTCGAGCGCGGCGCCGGCGGCGCCGTCGAAGACGCCGTCGTGCGCGTCGAGCCGGCAGGCGATGCCGCTGATGCGCGAGAACTCGCAAAGTTGGCGGTCTACCGCCGTCTTCAGGCCGGCTTCCAGCGCGGTCGGGCGCAGGTCGTTAATGATGCAGCGCAGCGAACGGATGGTCAGATCGATGTTGGTGGCGATCGCCCCGAGTTTCTGGTGCAACTGCGGATGCAGGCCGGCGCTGCCTACGTGCAGCATCGAGATGTCGATTTTCAGCGCCAGCAAATTCTGGCCGAGGTCGTCGTGGATGTCGCGGCCGATGCGCCGCCGTTCATCCTCCTTGACGCGGTGATGCCTCGCTTCCAGTTGCGTCAGCCGGGCCTGCGACGCGCGCAGCGCCTGTTCGGCACCGGTGCGCAGCGCGCGCTCGCGGGCCAGTTGCCGGCGCAGGCCGGGTGGGGCGTCGTCGCGGCGGCACCAGCGCCACAGCAGGGCGAGCAGGGCGACCGGCAGTAGCGTGGTCACTAGCTCCGCCAGCTCGACCAGCGAGGCCAGCGCCGCCAGCGCGATGCCGCCAACGACGCAACTGGTGACGATACAACGCCGGGCGGAGACTTTCATGTCGTCTGCTCCATTGAGGGGAGTTGGGCAGAAGATCCCCTGGATTTAGCTGTCTGAAAACGGTTCACCCCCCCGAAAATACGCCGCTCGGCGGCCGCAGGCATTGCCAAAGAACAAATGTTCTGTAAATCTTAAGAAAATCGCCGGGATATTTGTCGAAAAAGATTGCTTTATCTACGGATCGCCTCGACGCGGCGCTGGCGCACGCCGCTCCAAGGTATAATAGAGGGTTGTCAATCGAGCTTTGCGGCCTTCATCGTTGACGTGCAGCCGTTGCCGCGCCCTTGCTGGCCTGAATTGCCGATTCAGGACAGCGGGCCGGCTTCCGCCAAGGCCAGCCCGCTCTTAGGAAATACAGTGACTTACAGCATCAAAGAGATTTTTTACACCCTGCAGGGCGAAGGCGCCCACGCGGGCCGCCCGGCCGTGTTTTGCCGCTTTTCCGGCTGCAACCTGTGGAGCGGGCGCGAAAGCGACCGCGCCAGCGCCGTGTGCACCTTTTGCGACACCGATTTCGTCGGCACCGACGGCGAGCGCGGCGGCAAGTTCGCCAGCGCCGACGCCTTGGCCGAGGTGATCGACGGCTTGTGGCCGGCCAGTTATCCGGCCAGCAAATACGTCGTCTTCACCGGCGGCGAGCCGCTGCTGCAGCTCGACGCGGCGCTGATCGACGCCATGCACCGGGCCGGCTTTCACATCGCCATTGAAACCAACGGCACCCTGCCGGTGCCCGCCGGGGTCGACTGGATCTGCGTCAGCCCGAAAATGGGCTCGACGCTGGTGGTCCGCAAGGGCAACGAGATCAAGGTTGTGATTCCACAGTTCCAGCAAGACCTGGCCGCCTACGAGGGCCTGGATTTCGACAACTTCTTCGTGCAGGCGATGGACGGCCCGTTGGCCGAGCACAACACCAAGCTGGCGATCGAGACCTGCAAGCGCAATCCGAAGTGGAAACTGAGCCTGCAAACCCATAAACTTTTACAAATACCTTAAGCCCGCCATGTTGACAATTACACGCAAGCTCGAATTCGACGCGGGCCACCGCATTCCCGACCACAAAAGCCAGTGCCGCAACCTGCACGGCCACCGCTACACGGTCGAAATCACCCTGGTCGGCCAGATCATCGAGGTCGAGGGCAATTCCGACAATGGCATGATCATGGATTTTTCCGACATCAAGGCGCTGGCCAAGGAGCACCTGGTCGACGTCTGGGACCACGCCTTCCTGGTCTACGAGAAAGACTATGTGGTGCGCGACTTCCTCGGCACCTTGCCGGACCATAAAACCGTGGTCATCGACCGCATCCCGACGGTGGAGAACCTGGCGCAGATCGCCTTCGACATTTTGAAGGCGGCCTACAAGGACCGTTTCGGCACCGGCCTGCACCTGCACAAGCTGGTGTTGCACGAAACCCCGAACTGCTGGGCCGAGATCACCGATGCCTGATAGCGCCTTCATGCAACTCGCGCTGGAGCAGGCGCAACACGCCTGGGACCTGGGCGAGGTGCCGGTGGGCGCGGTGGTGGTCAAGGACGGCGTCGTCATCGCCACCGGCTACAACCAGCCGATCGGCCGCCACGACCCGACCGCGCACGCCGAAATCGTCGCCCTGCGCGCGGCGGCGGCCAAGCTCGGCAACTACCGCTTGCCGGGCTGCGAACTGTACGTGACGCTGGAGCCGTGTGTGATGTGTTGCGGCGCGATGCTGCATGCGCGCCTGGCGCGCGTGGTCTACGGCGCCAGCGACCCGAAAACCGGCGCCGCCGGCTCGGTCGTCAACCTGTTTGCGCAACCGCAATTGAACCACCAGACCGAGATCGCCGGCGCCGTCATGGCCGACGAGTGCGGCGCCTTCCTGAAGCGCTTCTTCGCCGAACGGCGCAGCGCCAAGGCGGCACTGCGCCTGGCGGCGGCCGAGGCGGCCGCCGTGCTGCCGCAATAAGAAGCGGCCGCCGTGCCGCCGCAATACGCGGCGCGCCGCAAGCCACGCCGGCGGGCCGGGAAGCGGCCTATAGCTCTTCGCAGGCTTCGCGGCGCTTCGGCGCCGTTGTTGTCGCCGCCGCGCGCTCGCGCCGCAGCGCGCTGCGGGCGTAGGCGCGCTCGCCGAACTGTTGCGTCACCACCCAGATCACCGACCACCAGGGAAACTTGGTGGTCCAGCGTCCGAAGGTGTTGGGCGCGCGCTCGCGCCGCTTGCGCGCCGGCGCCAGCGTGACCGTGCCGACCACCACGCCCTCCCTGCCCGGGCCCAGCTGGCCGAGCAGGGTGCCGTCGCTGTCGGCGATGGCGCTGTAGCCGGGGAATTCGATGTCCTGCGGGGGAAACCCCGCCGGCAGGGCCGTGACCAGCCGCCCGACCTTGTTCGACATGAGCACCGGGATGCCCATCGCCAGCGCGGTTTCCGCCGTTCCATCGCGCAGGCCGGCGTTGAGCAGCTCGACGTCGCGCTTGCGCACCGGGAACTTTTGCTCGAACGAGGCGCCGGAAAACGGCCGCAGGTACAGGTCGATGTCGGCTTCGTGCAGCTCCAGGTAGCGCTGGTACAGCGCGTTTTCGAAACAGATGCCGACGCCGATCCGGCCCAGCGGCGTGTCGAACCAGTGGGCGCCGTCGCCGCCGCGGAAAAAATAGGCCTCGAAGGAGGCGGGCGGATTCTTGCGCACCTTGCCGGCGACTTCGCCGTCGGGGCCGGCCAGCACGAAGGTGTTGTAGAAGTCGCTGCCATCGGCTTCGATGAAGGTGGTGCCGATGTATAGGCCGAGCCGCTGCGCGAGCGCGCGCAACCAGCCGGTGCTGGGGCCGTCGAAGGGCTCGGCGGTGTCCCATATTTTCTCGGTCAGGATGTAGCCGCCGGGCATGAGTTCGGGCAGTAAAACCAGCCGCGCGCCTTGTTGCGCGGCCTCTTCGATGAGCCGGGTGGCGCGCTCCAGGTTGCGCTGGCGGTCGCCAAAGTCGCAGGCGAGTTGAACCGACGCGACGCAGAGCCGGGTGGCGGTGGATGGTCGATCGAAGCGGTCGCCGGGAGTGGGGGAGGAGTATGGCAACATGGCTGAAATGATAACACGAAGGGCGGTGCTCGTCTTCAAGCGGAGAAATTGCTTCCGCAGGCGAGCGCAACAAGCTGGGCGGCGCCGGCGCCGCTCATCCGCGCCGGCGCCATCTCGGCGGTGGCGCGTCGCGGCCTACTTGAAAATGAGAATCATTCGTGTTAAATTGCTGGCATTGCCAGCCATCTCCCCACTCGCGCCACGTCGAGCGGGTTACAGAGCCAGCCATTCACTCTTTAACCCGGATCATCATGAGCGCACTGCACTTGCGGCCGTCGGCCGCGCCTTCCCGTTTTTATAACAAACAGCCTATCGCCGCCACGGCGCCGGGTCAGCCGCGCCTGCTCAATCTTGCGGTCAGGGCCGCGCTGCTGGGTCTGTTCTCGGCGCCGCTGCTGCAAGCGCCGGCGCACGCCCAGGCCGCGGCGCCGGCCAGCGACGCCCAGCGCCAGGCGGTGCTGCCGGAAATCCTCGTCAAGGCCGGCGCCGACAAGCCGCGCGCCGGCAGTAGCACCGTCATCACCGGCGACGAGCTGGCGCGCCGCAACGCCACCGACATGGGCGGCATCATGCGTTACCAGCCGCTGATCGGCGCGCCGCTTGAGGCCAGCGGCGCCGGTTCGATCTGGGACGGCGCCGGCAACACCGGCTACAACATCCGCGGCGTCGAGGGCAACCGCGTCAGTCTCGACGTCGACGGTGTCGCCGTGCCGGACGCGGCGCCCAAGCCGGACGCCACCACGATGAACAGCTTCGGCACCGGCCGCGATTACTTCGACCCCGAAACCTTCCGCGAAGTGCGGGTCGGCACCGGCACGCCCGGCCTGGGCGGCGGCGTCAGCTTCGTCACCAAGTCGCCCGACGACTACCTCAGCGAGGGCAGGGATAGCTACGTTTCCTATAAGCTCGGGCACGCCTCGGTCGACCGCGCCAACGCCCACACGCTCACCGGCGCGGCGCGCTTCGGCCCGGTGCGCGCGTTGGCGCTGTTGGTGCACCGCGAAGGCGGCGCGAAGCGCAGCAAGGGCGAGGCGCCGATCAATCCGAACGACTGGTGGTCCGACGCGGTGCTGTCGAAGTGGTTGTGGGACCTGGGCGCCGGCCACAAGCTGGACTTGACCGTCGACGCGTTCCGGCGCGACAACGCGCGCAAGTACGACAACAAACTGGGCGCGCTGTATCCTGAGGGCGCGCAGCAGGATTCAACCACCAAGCGCAGCCGCGTCAGCCTCGGCCACCAGCTGGCGCCGGCCGGTTCGCCGCTGTTCGACTCCTTGTCCAGCCGCCTCTACGTGCAGGACTCGAAGGTCGACGACCTGACCCACGCGCGCTACATCAGCGGCAAACAGCCGTACCTGCGCGACATCGCCAGCGGTTTCTACAACAAGAGCTACGGCGTCGGCGCCGGCGCCGTCAAGCAGCTCGGCGCGCACACGCTGGCCTACGGCGCCAGCCTGGAGCGTACCGAGACCAGCCGGCCATGGCGCGAGGACCGCACCGTGCTGGCCACCGGCGCGCGCCAGCTCACGCAGAAAAACCGCATGGCCGACACCGACACCACCCGGCTGGCGCTGCACGCGCGCGACGAGTTCGGCTTCGACCTGGCCGGCCACAAGGCGACGCTGACGCCGGGCCTGCGCGCCGAGCGGCGCAAGCTGACACCGAGCAATTTAGAGCAGTACGCGATCGCGTTGCCGAACGCCGCCAAGGAGTTGCGCGAGGAGTCCGACGGCGCGCTTACGCCGAGCCTGAGCCTGGCGCTGGAGCTGGCGCCCGGCCTGGACGGCTACCTCCAGTACCACCGCGGCGTGCGCCTGCCGACGGCGGCCGAGCGCAGTGGCACCTACGATTCGTTCAGCTACACCGGCGCGGGCCATGGTTACGCCGTGCTGGGCAACGCCAACCTGGGCAAGGAAAGCAGCAACGCCTTCGAACTCGGCTTGAAGGGCGCGCCGCTCAAGGGCCTGCGGTTTAGCGCCGCGCTGTTTTATACCGCCTACCAGAACTTGATCGACTACGTGGCGCAGCCGGCCGACCCGGTCAATTATCCGACGCTGAGCTACGGCCTGTTCCGCGCCGAGAACATCGGCACAGCACGCACCTGGGGCGGTGAGCTGACCGGCCGCATGGAACTGGGGGCGTGGTCGCCGGCGATGCTGGGCTATCACCTCGACCTGGCCGCCGGCGTCACCCGCGGCAACAGCGAAGAACGCGGCAGCGGCTTGAAGCAGGCACTGGCGTCGGCGGCGCCGTACAAGGGCAGCGCCACCTTCGGCTACGAGCACCCGTCGCAACTGTTCGGCGTCGACCTGATCGCCACCCGCGCCGGCGCCAAGCAGGCCCCCGACAGCGTTGCCAACGGCGTCGCGGCGGCGCGCTTCGCGGTGCCGGCCTACACGCTGCTCGACGCCTCGGCCTACTGGAACGTCGGCAAACACGCCAAGTTGACGCTGGCCTTGAACAACCTGGGCGACCGCAAGTATTGGGACTACGCGTCCTCGCGCTCGCTGGCCGCCGACACCGGTGCCGCTTCCCATGCCGATATCGAGCGCCAAGCCCTGGCTGGGCGTAACGTCGCCGTCAGCCTGAGCGTCAACTACTAAACCCAAGATCCCGCGGGAGGCGGCATGCGCCTCCCTTCTATCTATATATGTCGTTCCAAGATGAAGGAAACACCGTCATGAAATCAAAATTCGCCGTCGCGCTGCTCGGCAGTCTGCTGATTTGCCAGGCCAGCGCCGCAGTGTCCACCACAGTTGCCGCTAAAACACCCGTCGCGCCGGCCGGCACGCTGGCCCAGCGCTGGGCCGGCCTGCGCGCCGAACAGCCAAAGCTGACGGCGCGCGAGGCCGCCCGCACGCTCGGCGTGTCCGAGGCCGAACTGCTGGCCAGCGGCACGGGCCAGGGCGTCACCCGCCTCAAGACCGACGGCGACGGGCCGCGCGAAATCATGCGCCGCGCGCTCGACCTGGGTACCGTGCTGGCCACCACCCGCAACGAATACAGCGTCATCGAACGCACCGGCGTGGCCAGCAAGCTCAAGCAGCAGGAAGAGACCGGCGGCGGCGCCGAGGCCGACACCGAACGCGCGGCGCGCCAGCGCAACATCGCCGGCGGCTACCTGGGCGGCGACATCGATCTGCGCTTCCATTTCAGCAACTGGAAACACGCCTTCGCCGTGGTCCAGCCGGGGCGCGACGGCGCCATCGCGCGCAGCTTGCAGTTCTTCGACGCCAGCGGCACGTCGGCGCACAAGATCTACCTGAAGAACGAGGCCGGCGTGGCCGTCTTCGACAAGCTGGTGGCGGAGTTCCGCCACGCCGAACAGAACGGCGCGCTGGCGATTGCCGCGGCCGCGCCCAAGCCGGCGGAGCAGCCCGACGCCGCCATCGACGTGAAGGAATTCCAGCTGGCCTGGAAGGAGATGACGGACGTGCACCAGTTCAACCAGATCCTCGGCGAGTTCAAGCTGTCGCGCGAACAGGCGCTGCGCCTGGCGCCGGCCGGCCAGGCCGAACGCGTCGCGCCGCTGGCCGTGCGCAAGCTGCTCGACGACGCCACCAAGCAAAAGATCGGCATCATGGTGTTTGTC
This sequence comes from Janthinobacterium sp. CG_23.3, assembly GCF_046115965.1. Taxonomy (NCBI): domain Bacteria; kingdom Pseudomonadati; phylum Pseudomonadota; class Betaproteobacteria; order Burkholderiales; family Oxalobacteraceae; genus Janthinobacterium; species Janthinobacterium sp. CG_23.3. The sequence goes on from NZ_JBJXIB010000005.1 coordinate 64,461, forward strand.
GGCAACGAGGCGGTGACGCAAATCTTCAGCGGCACGATCGACAAGACCGCCGCCGCCGGCGACTGGTACAACGTGCTCGACCCGGCGTTCAACCTGCATCTGCGGGAAAGCGGCCTGAAGAGCGGCTGGGTGGTCAAGCGCGGCGGTGTCACCTCGGTGGAGTTCTTCGACAACAACGGCGAGCTGGCGGTGACGTTCTTCGGCGTGCGCGCGCGGGCGGCGCCGCAGCCGCAAGCCTGGCTGGATCTGGCGCAGAGCCTGCCGCGCGTCAATTAGAAACAAACTGCCGTCCGCAACAATATAGAGCAGGGGCGTCACCCTGGTTTAAATGCATCCCGGAACCGCGAGCGCGCGCCGTTCAGCGCGCGCTTGGCGCGCGTCCAAAAAATGGTATGCTGGACCCGCATCCGCATGAGGAGACCAGCTTGCCACGCCACGCCGCCCCCGCCGTTACCGCTGCCGATTCCGCGCCCGGCATCGTCCGCCTTGCCCTGGAGTTGCGCGCGTCCTGGGAGCTGGGGGCCGCCCTGGCCGCCATGGCGTTCCTGCGCGGCGCGCCCAACGGCGACGGCCATCCGGTGCTGGTGTTTCCCGGCTTGGGCGCCGGCGACCTCACCACCGTCGTGATGCGCCGCTTCCTCTGCGAACGCGGCTACAGCGCCCACGCCTGGCAGCAGGGATTGAATGTCGGCCCGCGCCCCGGCGTGCTGGAGGCCTGCGTGGCGCGGGTGCGCCAGTTGCGCGCCGAGCACGGCCGCCGCGTCAGCCTGGTAGGCTGGAGTCTGGGTGGCGTCTACGCCCGCGAGATCGCCAAGATGCTGCCCGGCGACATACGCGTCGTCGTCATGCTGGGCGCACCGTTTTCCGGCAGTCCGAAGGCAACCAACGCCTGGCGCGTCTACCAGCTCGTTTCAGGCGAGAAGGAAATCGACGCGGCGCGTTTCGCCGCGCTGAAGGTGACGCCGGGCGTGCCGACGACATCGATATTCAGCCGTACCGACGGCGTCGTCGCCTGGCAATGCAGCGTCGAGCGGGAAACGGCGCAATCCGAAAACATCGAGGTGCACGCCAGCCACATTGGCATGGGCTTGAATCCGACGGCGCTGTACGCGATCGCCGACCGGCTGGCACAACCGGAGGGACAGTGGCGCCGCTTCGACCGCGAGGCCCACACCGGCATCAAGAAGCTGCTGTTCCGCGACCCGCAACGCGCCACCTGGCTGAACACGGTGTTTGGCCTCTACTGAGCGGAAGGAAGGCAATGTCGTGGCTACCATTATTGCAAACAACGTAACAATCGCCTATGAAACGCAGGGCGACCCGAGCGCGCCGGCGGTGCTGCTGGTCATGGGCCTGGGCACGCCGCTGACGTCGTGGCCGCGCGATTTCGTCGACGGCCTGGCCGAGCTGGGCTTTTACGTGATTTGCTTCGACAACCGCGATTGCGGCTGGTCGAGCAAACTCGAGCACCTGGGCGCGCCGAACCTGCCGCTGGCGTATTTGAAGAGCCGGATCGGCTGGCCGATAAAGGCGCCGTACACGCTGCACGATATGGCCGAGGATGCGCTGGGCCTGTTGGCGGGCTTGCGCATCGCCAAGGCCCACCTGATCGGCGCCTCGATGGGCGGCATGATCGCGCAGATCATGGCGGCGCGGGCGCCGCGGCGAGTGCTGTCCTTGACCTCGATCATGTCGAGCAGCGGCCGGCGCGGGCTGCCGGGGCCGACCCGCGCGGCGCGCAACGCGCTGCTGCGCGGCCCGCGCAACCCGAAGGACCGCGACGCGGTCATCGCCCACATGGCCAAGACCTTCCGCACCATTGGCAGCCCGGCCTATCCGACGTCCGAGCGGCAACTGCTGGCGATGATGGAGCAAGCGCTGCAGCGCAACCCCAGCGCCTCCGGCACCGCGCGCCAGATGGTGGCGGTGGCCGCCTCGGGCGATCGTAGCGCGCTGCTCAAGACCATCCGCTGCCCGGCGCTGGTGATCCACGGCGCCGCCGATCCGCTGGTGCCGCTGGCCTGCGGCATCGACACCGCGCAATCGATTCCGAACGCGGTATTGCACGTCATCGAAGGCATGGGCCACGACCTGCCGCCGCAATTGATCGAACGCCTGCTTGCCTTGATCGATGTGCATCTGCACGGTAATATGGTGGCGCGGATCGGCCGGGTCGGCGCCACCCAGCGCGGCTTGATTTAGCGTTGGCGCGCCGCCGGCGCCTCGCCGCCGAGGCATTATTTTAATAACAACCAATCGGGATTCCTTGAACACACCACACATCGGCATTGCCATCGTCGCCCCCGGCGGCGCCCCGCTGGACGAAGCGGCGGTCGAGCGCGGCATAGCCCGCCTGCGCGCGCAGGGCTGCACCGTCCACAACTACTACGACCCGAAGCGCAAGTTCCAGCGCTTCGGCGGTACCGAGGCCGGCCGCCTGGCCCAGCTCAACGCCGCCGCCGCCGACCCCGACGTGCAGGTGGTGATGGCCTTGCGCGGCAGCTACGGCATTAGCCGCATCCTGCCCGAGATCGACTTCGCGGCGATGGCGGCGAGCGGCAAGCTGTTCGTCGGTTACAGCGATTTCACCGCCTTCCACATGGGCCTGATGGCGCACACCGGCCGCGCCAGCTTCGCCGGCCCGATGTTTTGCGACGACTTCACCCGCGACGAGCCGGTCGATTTCACGCTGCGCCAATTGTGGGACTGCCTGGCCGGCCCGGAACACCGCGTCAACGCCGCCGCCGCCGGCAATCCGCGCGTCGATGTTCGCGGCAAGCTGTGGGGCGGCAACCTGACGATGCTGGTACACCTGCTGGGCACGCCGTACATGCCCGAAATCGACGGCGGCGTCCTGTTCGTCGAGGACGTCAACGAGCACCCGTACCGGGTCGAGCGCATGCTGCTGCAATTGCTGCACGCCGGCGTGATCGGTCGGCAGAAGGCGGTGTTGCTGGGCGACTTCTCGAACTACCGTCTCAGTGCGCAGGACAACGGCTACGACTTCGACGCTATGCTGGACTATGTGCGCGCGCGCCTGCCGGTGCCGGTGTTGACCGGCCTGGAGTTCGGCCACGTCGCCCGCCGCGTGACGCTGCCGGTTGGCGCGCAGGCGCATTTGGTGTCGGACGCGGCCGGCTTCGCGCTGACGCTGGCGGGCTACCCGACGCTGCCGCGCGGCTGACGCGCCGCCGCAGCGTTAAACCCAACGGCGCAGAGCCGGGGGCAGACCCTCGGGGTTGCGCTTTGGGTTCGCGCGGCGGTGCACCCGCAGCAAAAGCGGTTGTATCATCCCGGCAATAATGATTATGCTTGACCATTGCAAGCGGAGTCGCCCATGGCCATGTTCCATCGTCCTGCGGCGCGCGCCGGCCGCATCGCAGGCGTGCTGTTGGCGCCGCGCCGGCGCGTCGGCGCAGCATGCCACCGAGCCGAAATTCATCGCCGTCAAGCGCGTCGGCGTCGGCCACGTCGTCGGGCTGCGTATCTGGCTAGTATCTGGCTAGCGTTTGGCTAGCGTTTGATCGCGTCGACATGGCGCTGGGCCACCGCCCTGGCTTGGCCGAGCATCAAGCCGCGGGTTTTTTTCGGCTTCTCGGGGACCGGGTGGCGAGCGTCGCCGTCGACAGAGTAGGACGCCGTCCAATCGCCTTCGTCGTCCTCGATTAAGTAGATCTTGATAGTGTGCCCGAAATATTCATACAGTTCTTCTGGCATGGCAAGCTCCGTTATCGGTTGGGGCTGCGTTAAGGCCGGATAAGGCGTATGCAAAGGCCGGGGTCGAACCCCGGTTCGCACCGCGAATGTTCTTCCGCGGTGCGAACTTGCCTGGCCGCTTAGGCTTGCTTGCGGCGGCGCGCCATCGCGCCGACCAGCGCCAGGCCGGCCAACATCATGCCGTAGGTCTCAGGCTCGGGTACGGCGCTGACGCTGCCGTGCAAGGAGAACGGCAGTTCCACTGTGGCGCCAGAACCGGCGTCGACCAGCTTGAGGAACTCGTCGCCGCCGCTCGACTGGCCGGCATTGCCGCTGCGCCAGTCGGCCACCGGCGCCTGCCACGGGCCGGACGAGGCCGAGCCGCTCAAACTCCAGCGCAGGTAGTAGTGGCCGGCGTCGAGCGAGAAGTCGGCGACGTCGGCCTGGGCGCGGTAGATGCCGCGGTTGGTGAGGTGCTGCGCGGCACTGTTGACGCGGTAGCCCGCCAGGCCGCCATTGGTCAACCCGGTGGTGCCCGACGCCAGCACCACAGGCGAGTTGGGCGACGCTGCGACGATGCTCCAGCTTGCTTCCTGGAAGGTGAAGCCGGCGGCGCCGGTCTGGTAGCCGAAGAAGTCAATGCTCGACAGCGTCCAACGCGAACCGGCCGCGATGATGAAGTCGTCCGCCACGACGGAGTCGCGCGCCGTACTCATGCTGAAACCGAATGTGGTTTGCCCGGCTCCGATGACGGAGCGACCGTTGGCGCCAACCACGGGTCCGTTGTTGTAGATTTCGGCGGCGTGGGACATGCTTGCTGCTGCCAGGGCAATGCTCAAAATCGCAAAACGCTTCATTGTCACTCCTTAGGTTTCAATCTCGTCATATTCGGATTGGGATCTAAAGAGTAGCACAACAATAATAAAATGTCCTATTGTCAATATTATTTTTTGTAGCAGTATAATGGGGCGATAATTTCCGCGAAATTCCGTCCGAAAAACGGCGCGACGCGCCCCGGACGCGCTTTTTTGCGCTGTCGGGAACCTGTGGGCGTCGCGGAATGCTAAAATACGCGGTTAATTCCATCCGCTTCTAAAGGCTTTATTTCGTGCTCTCGACCGCTAACATTACAATGCAATTTGGCGCCAAGCCATTGTTCGAAAACATCTCCGTCAAGTTTGGCGACGGCAACCGTTACGGCTTGATCGGCGCGAACGGCTGTGGCAAATCGACCTTCATGAAGATCCTCGGCGGCGACCTCGAAGCCTCGGGCGGCGTCGTCATGCTCGACACCAACGAACGCCTCGGTAAGCTGCGCCAGGACCAGTTTGCGTTTGAAGACATGCGCGTGCTCGACGTCGTGATGATGGGCCACACCGAGATGTGGGCCGCGATCCAGGCGCGCGACGCGATCTACGCCAACCCGGACGCGACCGACGACGACTACATGGCCGCCGCCGAACTGGAAGGCAAAGTGTCCGAATACGACGGTTACACCGCCGAATCGCGCGCCGGCGAACTGCTGCTCGGCGCCGGCGTGGCGATCGACCTGCACCACGGCCCGATGAGCAACGTCTCGCCCGGCTGGAAGCTGCGCGTGCTGCTGGCGCAGGCGCTGTTTTCGAATCCGGACATCCTGCTGCTCGACGAGCCGACCAACAATCTGGACATCAACACGATTCGCTGGCTGGAAGACGTGCTCAACGAGCGCAACTCCACCATGATCATCATTTCCCATGATCGCCACTTCCTCAACCAGGTCTGCACCCACGTCGCCGACATGGATTACGGCACGCTGAAGGTCTACCCGGGCAATTACGACGAGTATATGTTCGCCTCGACCCAGGCGCGCAACCAGCAACTGGCCAACAACGCCAAGGCCAAGGACAAGGTCGCCGAGCTGCAAGAATTCGTGCGCCGCTTCGCCGCCAACAAGTCGAAGGCGCGCCAGGCGACGTCGCGCGCCAAGCAGATCGAGAAAATCAAGGTCGACGATATCAAGCCGTCGTCGCGCGCCTATCCCTTCGTCCGCTTCGACGGCGAGAAGAAGTTGCACCGCCTGGCGGTGGAGGTGGAAAACATCACCAAGGGTTTCGACCGCACGCTGTTCAAGAACTTCAGCATCATGGTTGAGGCCGGCGAGCGCATCGCCATCATCGGCGCCAACGGCGTCGGCAAAACCACCATGCTGCGTTGCATCGCAGGCGACATCGCCGGCCTGCAGCCGGACCAGGGCCGCGTCAAGTGGGCCGAGAACGCCAACGTCGGCTACATGCCGCAAGACCCGTCCGAAGACTTCGCCAAGGACACCAATCTGACCGACTGGATCGGCCAGTGGACCAAAGAGGGCGACGACGACCAGGCCGTGCGCTCGATCCTGGGCCGCCTGCTGTTCGGTGGCGACGACGTGAAGAAGGCCGTCAAGGTGCTGTCCGGTGGTGAAAAGGGCCGCATGATGTACGGCAAGCTGATGCTGGGCCGCCACAACGTGCTGCTGATGGACGAGCCGACCAACCATATGGACATGGAATCGATCGAATCGCTGAACATCGCGCTGGAAAAATACGCCGGCACCTTGATTTTCGTGTCGCATGACCGCGAGTTCGTTTCCTCGCTGGCCAACCGCATCATCGAAATCAAGGACAACGAAGTGATCGACTACAACGGCAACTACGAAGACTACCTGCGCAGCCAGGGTATCGACTAAGTGTGCCGGTTTGGTAGGTCGGGTTAGCCCAAGGGGCGTAACCCGACAACGTTGGCTCGGAGCAGCGCGGCTCGCCTCGGCCAACATTGTCGGATGGCGCTGCGCTCGTCCGACCTACGGGTCCTTGCCGCGGTGCCGGCAGGAACCGCCCCATTATGCGATAGTGTCATTCCTCCCCTCCGTTTTCGCTGACGAACCACCATGCAAACTATTGAAATCAAGAGCGTCGAGTACGAGCATCCGCAAGACGGTGCCAGTTGCACCGCCCACGCTTGGGCACGCACGCCGGTCACGCCATCCGCCGACGAAAAGAGCGCCCTCAAGGAGCGCATCAAGCGCCTGCTGAAGGAGCGCCAGGCCGTGCTCGTCGCCCATTACTACGTCGACGCCGACTTGCAGGACCTGGCCGAGGAAACCGGCGGCTGCGTGTCCGACTCGCTGGAAATGGCCCGTTTCGGCCGCGACCACGCCGCCCGGACCCTGGTCGTGGCCGGCGTGCGCTTCATGGGCGAGACGGCGAAAATCCTCAGCCCGGAAAAGCGCGTGCTGATGCCGGACCTGGACGCGACCTGTTCGCTCGACCTCGGCTGCCCGGCCGACGAGTTCGCCGCCTTTTGCGACGCCCATCCGGACCGCACGGTGGTGGTTTACGCCAACACCAGCGCCGCCGTGAAGGCGCGCGCCGACTGGATGGTGACGTCGTCGATCGGCCTCGACATCGTGGCCCACCTGCACGCGCAGGGCAAGAAAATCCTGTGGGCGCCGGATAAACATCTGGGCTCCTACATCCAGAAGCAAACCGGCGCCGACATGCTGCTGTGGCAGGGTTCCTGCCTGGTGCACGACGAATTCAAGGGCATCGAGCTGGACCTGCTGAAGGCCGAGTACCCGGACGCCAAGGTGCTGGTGCATCCGGAGTCGCCGGCCAACGTGGTCGCGCTGGCCGACGTCGTCGGTTCCACCTCGCAGATGATCGCCGCCGCCGTCAACCTCGACGCCGACACCTTCATCGTCGCCACCGACAACGGCATCCTGCACAAGATGCGCGCCGCCGCGCCCGGCAAACGTTTCATCGAGGCGCCAACCGCCGGCAACAGCGCCACCTGCAAGAGCTGCGCGCATTGCCCTTGGATGGCCATGAACGGCCTGCTCAACCTGGCCGAAGCACTGGAAAATATGACAAACGAGATTCAAGTGGACCCGCCCGTGGGCCGGCAAGCCGTCAAATCGATCAATCGCATGCTCGACTTCGCCGCGGCGAAAAAAGCCGGCGTGCAGCCGGGCGCCGACCTGGCCAAGGAAGGAAAATTGTTTTCGGGAGTGGGTCCGGCATGAGTACCTTACTCAATCCCTTCGCGCCGTTCGACGCGGCGCTGGCGCGCGCCTTCGAGGGCAACCTGCTGGCGGCGCTGCTGGAAGACATCGGCAGCGGCGACCTGACCGGCGAGCTGGTGCCGCCCGACAGCATCGTCACCGCGCGCGTGATCGTGCGCGAAGAGGCGGTGCTGTGCGGCGCGCCCTGGTTCGAAGGCATCATGAAAAGCCTGGACCGCAGCATCGACATCAGTTGGCATTACGCCGAAGGCGACTTGATGAGCGCCGACAGCCCGGTCTGTACGCTGACCGCGCCGGCGCGCGCCTTGCTCACCGGCGAGCGCAGCGCCCTGAACTTCCTGCAATTGCTGTCGGGCGTGGCGACGGCGACGCGGCGCTACGTCGACGTCGTCGCCGGCACGGCCGCGGCCATCCTCGACACCCGGAAAACGCTGCCGGGCCTGCGCCTGGCGCAGAAATACGCGGTGCGCGTGGGCGGCGGCAAGAACCAGCGGCTGGCGCTATACGACGGCATCCTGATCAAGGAAAACCACATCGCGGCGGCCGGCGGCGTGACGGCGGCCTTGAACAACGCCAACATTCTTGACGCCGGCGTCAGCATCCAGGTGGAAGTGGAGAGCCTGGACGAGCTGGGCGAGGCGCTGGCGGCCGGCGCAACGTCTATCCTACTGGACAACTTCAGCACCGGGATGATGCGCGACGCCGTCAAGCTGACGGCGGGCCGGGCCTTGCTGGAAGCGTCCGGCGGCATCAATGTCGACACCGTGCGGGCCATCGCCGAAACCGGCGTCGACCGCATCTCGATCGGCAGCCTGACCAAGGATGTGCGCGCAACCGACTATTCGTTGCGCATTGTCGGCTAAGTCGGGCATACTTGCTGTGACTGCCTTTCGGGCGGGCAACAGTGAAGGAGTGCGGCATGGGCTGGAAGCGCTGGCGGGACAATGGTTCTGGCGCGCGCCCCGGTGCGTCTGCGGCTCACCTGCGCGCACTTGCCGCCGCTGTCGTAGCCGCCATGGCCGCGCCGTGGCCGGCGCCCGCGCTGGCCGACGAATTGCTGGTGGTCGGCACGCGTTTCGAGAACGTGTACGAACGCAACAAACACGGCGAGTTCAGCGGCATGGGGGCCGAGATCATCCGCAAGGTGGCCCGGCAACTCGGACATACGGTGAAGTTCGGGCTCTATCCCTGGCCGCGGGCCCAGGCGATGATGAAGCAGCACGAGGCCGACATCCTGGTCGGTCCCTACAAGACCGCGCAGCGGCTGGCGTACATGGCGTACGCGCAGCGGCCTTTCTTCCAGGACCAGGTGGTGTTTTATACGCTCTCCGGCGCGGGCATCGACTGGCATGGCGACCATCTGGCGTTGCGGGGACGGCCGATCGTCATCCTGAACGGCTGGGCGTACGGCGACGAATTCGACCTGGCCCGTCCGGCGCTGCAGGTCAGCGTCGCCAACTCGGTCGAAAACGGCTTGAACATGTTGCTGCACCGGCACGTGGACATGTTCGCCAGCAACCGCCGCGACACCGAACCGGTGGTCGAGCGCTTGCGGATGCGCGGCAAGGTAGTCGCCTTGACGCCGTACATTAAAGTGGAAAACGCCTATTTCGCCTTCCCCAAGCGGCCCGGGCACGACAAGCTGCGGCTGCAGTTCGACCAGGCGCTGAACGCGCTGATCGATAGCGGGGAGTTGAAAAAAATGGCGCGCCGTTACAGTGTCGATGTACCGTAGGCCTGACCAGTTGAAGGGAGTGCCGTGCTGACTTTGCCACGCCGACGTGAACCGGACCGGGCGCCCGCGCGGCGCGTGTTGCTGTCGGCCACGTTGCTGTCCCTGCTTTTAGGCGTATCCCCGGCCATGGCCGAGCCGCGGGAATTGCTGGTCGTCGGCGCGCACTTTGAGCGGGTCTTCGAATTGACCAGGGACGGCCGCTTTATCGGCATGGCGCCGGAGATCATCCGCGCCGTGGCGGCGCGCATGGGTTACGGCGTGCGTTTTGAAATCTATCCATGGGCGCGCGCCCAGGCGATGGTGGCGCAAGGCGCGGCCGACATCTTGATCGGCCCCTACAAGTCGCCCGAGCGGCTGGCGACGCTGGCGTTCTCCGAGCGCGCGTTTTACCAGGACGACATGGTCTTCTACACCCGCGCCGGGGCCGGTATCGGCTGGGCCGGCGATTACGCCGCGTTGAAGGAAACGCGCATGGTCATCATGAACGGCTGGGCGTACGGCGCCGAATTCGACCGCGCCCGGCCCGGCTTGCGCGTCAGCGTCACCAACGCGGTGGAGAACGGCCTGAAAATGCTGGTCTCCCATCACGTCGACCTGTTCGCGACCAACCGCCGCAACACCGAACCGGTGATTACGCGCCTACAACTTGCCGGCAGCGTGACGCCGTTGTCCAAGGTGATACAAATCCAGCGCGGTTATTTCGCGTTCCCGAAACGGGCCGAGTCCGACAGGCTGCGCGCGCAGTTCGACCTGGCGTTCAATGCGCTGTTCGATAGCGGTGAGCTGAAGCGCCTGGGCCGGCAACTCGACGTCGGCGTGCCGTAAACCGGGGACAGACCACGATTTCCGAGAAATTCGCTCGACAATCGTGGTCTGTCCCCTTGGCGGGCGGGCTAGTTTTGCAGGCGCAGCGCCTGCGTGCGCAGCGACGCCGACGCCGATTCGCCGAAGAGTTTGCGGTAGTCGCTGGAAAATTGGCTGAAGTTGCTGAAACCCCAGTCCGCCGCCACCGCGCCTATCGCCAACTGCGGCGCGCCGGTGCCCATCAGTTGCCGGCGCACGCCGTTCAGGCGCACCCGCCGCAGATACAGCGTGGGACTCATTCCCAGCACATCCTCGAAGCAGTATTGCAGCGTGCGCCGGCTGACGTGCGCCTGTTCGCACAGTTCCGGCACGGTGATGGGTTGGTCGCGGTGCGCCAGGATGTACTCGCGCACGCGCGCGACGATGCGCTGGCGCCGCTGGAAACTGCCGGCCGCCGCCGGTTCGACGCCGCTGTGGTCGAGCATGCCGACCAGCGCCTCCACCACCATGTTTTGGCAGTGTAACAATTGCCGCGCGCTGTAGCCGGCGGCGATGGCGTCTTGCTGTTGCGCCAGCAGCGCCGCCAGCGTCTGGACGCACTGGCGCCGCTCGGCCGGATCGACCCGCAGCACCTCGGCCGTGTGCAGCCGCCGCCAGTCGACCATGCAGCCGCTGGCCACCGCCGCCTGCACCAGCAGCTTGCTGCACACCACGATACCGTAGATGACGTGGCTGCTGGGCGTCAGCAATTCAAACTCCTTGTCGCCGGGCTGCACCATCACAAATTCCGGCTCCACCTGGCGGCCGTTGATGCGGCTACTGTCCGGCTGGTCCGGGAAGCCGAACCAGACCGCCCCCGGCCAGACGCGGCAGGACTGGCGTACCGACTGGCTGATGCTCTCGCGGAACACCTGCATGCGCGGCAGCCGCAACTCGTCGAGCACGCCGTGGAAGCTGCCCGAACTGATTTGGTCGTAGCTCTGTTCCCAGTCCGTCAGGTTGCGGGCCAGCTCGTCGGCGTCGCGCGTTAGCACGGTGCGAAACGCCGCGAAGTTGTTCGGTACTGCTCCGTTTTGCGACATGCCTGTTACATTCTGGTGCATAGCCATCTCACTCGTTTGTGCACGCCATCGACGCCTGCCTCGCCGGTCAACCCAGCAACAAGGGGTGTTTGCTAAGTTTGCCGATTTTCGATAACGCTGGTTTGCGGGCCCTCATATACTGCAATGGCAGCAACTTCCGTACCAGCGGCACCATGTGGTTTGCAGGGAGGGAGTGGCTCCAGCGGGACGCCACTTGGTCAAACAAAAAAATATACTGCATTGGGAAAATATATGACTTCGAAGACGGTATCGGGCGCAGCGCCAGCGCTCAAACAGACTCTCAGTACGCTTCAATTATGGGGTATCGCGGTGGGCCTGGTGATCTCGGGCGAATATTTCGGCTGGAGCTACGGCTGGGCCTCGGCGGGCACGCTGGGCTTCACCGTCACGGCCATTTTCATCGCCGCGATGTATACCACCTTCATCTTCAGCTTCACCGAACTGACCACCTCGATCCCGCACGCCGGCGGCCCGTTCGCCTACAGCAAGGCGGCGTTCGGCCCGACCGGCGGCTACCTGGCCGGCGCCGCCACGCTGATTGAATTCGTGTTCGCGCCGCCGGCCATCGCCCTGGCCATCGGCGCCTACCTGAACGTGCAGTTCCCGGCGCTCGACCCGAAGCTGGCGGCGGTGGGAGCCTACGCCGTTTTCATGACGCTCAACATCGTCGGCGTGCAGGTCGCCGCCACTTTCGAGCTGCTGATGGCGCTGTTGGCGATCTTCGAATTGCTCGTTTTCATGGGCGTGGTCTCGCCGGGCTTCTCGATGGCCAACTTCACCAAGGGCGGCTGGTCCGGCCAGGACAGCTTCACGCTGGCCTCGATTCCCGGCATGTTCGCGGCGATCCCCTTCGCCATCTGGTTCTTCCTGGCCATTGAAGGCGTGGCGATGGCGGCCGAGGAAGCCAAGGACCCGCAACGCTCGATTCCGATCGCCTACGTGACCGGTATCCTGACCCTGGTGGTGCTGGCGATAGGCGTGATGGTGTTTGCCGGCGGCTCCGGCGACTGGACCAAGTTGGCCAACATCAACGACCCTTTGCCGCAGGCGATGAAAATGATCGTCGGCGACAACAGCAACTGGCTGCACATGCTGGTCTGGCTCGGCCTGTTCGGCCTGATCGCCTCGTTCCACGGCATCATCCTCGGTTACTCGCGCCAAATCTTCGCGCTGGCCCGGGAAGGCTACCTGCCGCACTTCCTTGCCAAAATCCACCCGAGCTTCAACACGCCGCACCGCGCCGTGCTGGCCGGCGGCGTCATCGGCATCGCCGCCATCTACAGCGACGAATTGATCAAAATTGGCGGCCAGACGCTGACGGCCAACATCGTCACGATGTCGGTGTTCGGCGCCATCACCATGTACCTGATCAGTATGCTGGCCCTGTTCAAACTGCGCCGCAGCGCGCCGAACATGGTGCGGCCGTTCCGCGCGCCGTTTTATCCGGTGTTCCCGGCGTTCGCCCTGTTCGGCGCGGCCGTCTGCATGGCCACGATGATCTATTACAACCCGCTGATCTTCGGCATCTTCGCCGGCTTCCTGGCCCTCGGCTATGCCTTCTTCCTGATGACGGGCAATAGCCGCGAGCAATTGGCCGCCAAGACCGCTTAACGCTCAACAAGGCGCGGGTCGGCTTACCCGACCTGCGCGGCAGCCGCCATTTACCTCTATTCCGAACCAGGATCAAGCACATGTCCAATTACTTCCATTCCAGCTCGCTGCTTCTGGCGTGCGCGATCGTTTCCTTCCACGCGCCAAATTCGGCGCACGCCGCCGACGCCGCGCCGGCACCCGCCTGGAGCAGCGGCGGCAACGTCATGCTGTTGTCCGACTACCTGTTTCGCGGCGTATCGCAAACCCAGGGGAAAGCCACCGTGCAAGGCACCGTCGACTTGAGCCACGCCAGCGGCGCCTACCTGGGCGTATTCGGCTCCGGCGTCTCGAACGCCGCCTATAACAATACCAGCGGCACCGAAATCGACCTGTACGGCGGCTACCGCCATGCGCTCAACGACACTGGCAACATCGACGCCGGCCTCGTCACCTATTGGTATCCATCGGCGAAATACAGCGCCGGCGGGCGCACGATCAAATACGACACCCAGGACGTCAAACTGGGCGTCAACCTCGGCAGCTTCAATGCCTACGGCTGGGTAACACTGAGCAAGCACTGGTTTGGCTATGCCGTCAACCCCTACAATGGCGACATCGTCGATACGCGCGGCTCGACCTACCTCGAAGCGAACTGGAACCCGGAGCTGATGCCGGGCCTGACCTTGAACCTGCACGCCGGTCAACAACGCGTGCGCAAACTGGGCGCCTATAATTTCGAAGACGTGAAAGTGGGCATAACGAAAACCTGGGACGGCTGGACGTTCGCGGCGGCGGCCCTGTACAACAACGGCGACGCCGACGACAACGGCGTGCCGTTGTGGACCTTCTTCAACGCCGACGGCAGCGGTAAAAACGTCGTCGGCAAGCGCCTCCAGGTCACCGTCGCGCGCAATTTTTAGGCGAGCGGAAAGGGCGCCTGACAACGCCCCGCAACGCCACGCACCACTATAAAGGAGCATCATGAGCCAATTCGCGCACATGGTCGGAAGCAAGACATATCTGTTCCGCGACCTGCGGGACCTGATGGCGAAAGCCACCCCGGCGCGCTCCGGCGACTACCTCGCCGGCGTCGCGGCGGGCAGCGCCGAAGAGCGCGTCGCGGCGCAAATGGCGCTGGCCGCCTTGCCCCTGACGACCTTCCTGAACGACGTGCTGGTGCCTTACGAAAGCGACGAAATCACCCGCCTGATCATCGACGAGCACGACGCCGCCGCCTTCGCCGCGGTCCGCCACCTGAGCGTGGGCGATTTCCGTAACTGGTTGCTGAGCGACGGCGCCGACGAACTGGTGCTGGCCGCGGTGGCGCCCGGCATCACCCCCGAAATGGCGGCCGCGGTGAGTAAGATCATGCGCATTCAAGACCTGGTGCTGGTGGCCAGGAAATGCCGCGTCGTCACGCGTTTTCGCAACACCATCGGCCTGCCGAACAGCCTGTCGACCCGGTTGCAGCCGAACCACCCGACCGACGACGCCTCCGGCATCGCCGCGGTGGTGCTCGACGGGCTGCTGTACGGCAGCGGCGACGCCGTTATCGGCATCAACCCGGCCACCGACAACGTGGCGCAGGTAATCAAGATCGTCACTATGCTCGACGAAATCATCGACCGCTACGGCATCCCGACCCAGTCGTGCGTGCTCACCCACGTCACCAACACCCTCGCCGCGATCGAACGCGGCGCGCCGGTCGACCTGGTGTTCCAGTCGATCGCCGGCACCGAGGCGGCCAACCAGAGCTTCGGCGTCAACCTGAGCCTGCTCGACGAAGCGCACCAGGCCGCGCTGTCGCTGCGCCGCGGCACCGTCGGCGACAACGTCATGTACTTTGAAACCGGGCAGGGCAGCGCGCTGTCGGCCAACGCCAACCATGGCGTCGACCAGCAAACCTGCGAGGCGCGCGCCTACGCGGTGGCGCGCAAATTCCGCCCGCTGCTGGTCAACACCGTGGTCGGCTTCATCGGTCCCGAATACCTGTACGACGGCAAGCAAATCATCCGCGCGGGACTGGAAGACCACTTCTGCGCCAAACTTCTGGGCTTGCCGATGGGCTGCGACGTCTGCTACACCAACCACGCCGAGGCCGACCAGAACGATATGGACGTGCTGCTGACCATGTTGGGCGCGGCCGGCTGTACCTTTGTGATGGGTATTCCCGGCTCCGACGATATTATGTTGAATTACCAGACCACCTCGTTCCACGACGCGCTGTACGCGCGCCGCGTGTTCGGGCTGCGGCCGGCGCCGGAATTCGACGCCTGGCTCAAGGCGATGCAAATTTTCACCGACGACGATTACATCACACTGGGCGAATCGCTGCCGGCGCCGTTCCGGCAGGCGCTGCTGCGATTGTCATAAAGGAGGCGCCGCATGAGTAACAAGACCGTCATCGCCAATCCTTGGCAGGCGCTGCGCCAGTTCACCGCCGCGCGCATCGCGCTGGGCCGCACCGGCGTCAGCCAGCCGACCGAACCGCAGCTTGCGTTCCAACTGGCGCACGCGCGCGCGCGCGACGCCGTGCACCTGGCCTTGGACGCCGGCGCGCTGGCGCGCTCGCTGGGCGGGGCGCTGCAAGCGCCGTTGCCGTGCATAGAATTGCGCAGCGCGGCGGAAAGTCGCCATGTGTACCTGCAACGGCCGGATTTGGGGCGCAAGCTCGACGCGGCGTCGCGGCGCGCCTTGATAGAACTGGGCGGACCGGCGGGCGACGCCGCCGCCGCGAAGCCGTACGACCTGGCCTTTGTCGTCGCCGACGGCCTGTCGGCGCTGGCCATCGAGCAGAACGCCTTGCCGTTTCTACAAATATTGACGCGCCGCCTGGCACCGGAGCAATGGTCGCTAGCGCCGGTTAGCATCGTCCAGCAGGGAAGGGTGGCCATCGGCGACGAGGTCGGGGAATTGCTGGGCGCGCGCGCCGTGCTGGTCCTGATTGGCGAGCGCCCAGGCCTGAGTTCGCCCGACAGCATGGGCCTGTACCTGACGTGGGCGCCGCGCGCCGGCCTGACCGATGAAAGCCGAAACTGTATCTCGAACGTGCGCCCAGCCGGCTTGCGCTACGAGGAGGCGGCGTTCAAGCTACACTATCTGTTGTCCGAGTCGCGCCGCCGCCAATTGTCCGGCGTCGACTTGAAGGATGAGACGCCGGGCGCGGGCCAGCCCGACGTGTCGGAGCGCAAGTTTTTGCTGTAGTTGCGGCGGCGGACGCCGCGTCGCTTTGCTGAATTAATAGTTGACTAATATTAAATTTCACCGAACACGGGGAGTAAAGATAAATGGCGACGGTACCCGCTTTGCGTATCCGCGACTTGAAGGGCTTGGGACCGCGCAGCGAACAGATGTTTGCCTTGGTTGGTATCCTCACGGTGCGGGAATTCCTCGCAACCGATCCATATGTGCTGTACGCCAAGCTTAAGCCGGTCGTGCCGGCGTTGAACGTGCTGGCAATCTACGCCATGATCGGTGCGCAGCAAGGCCGCCCTTGGCTGGAGGTCAAGCGCGAGCTACGCGGCGACATTCTGCTGCGCCTTGATATGATGGGGCTGACGCCCAAGAAAAAGCCGCCTCGGATGAAATAAGGTGATTGGCAGTCGCGCACCAGACCAGCTTGCCTGTGTAAACATGCTGCCATGTTGCATGTTTTATATGTAACTGACATGTTTATTAGGAAATACTGGACCGCCGTAACCGTCTGTGCGATAGTCGACCTTTCCTCGACACGTACGACATTGAGTATATGGGTAACATCCCTTTTCCAAGCACCGATGTTTCGAACGGCCGCCGCGACGTGGCCACATTTCAGATAGTGGAGGCTGGCATCGCCCTGATGCGCGTCTATGGCGCCGCGGAAGCGGCGAAATTCCTCGCCGACGCCGGCGTTGGCTTTGCCGTCACGGTGCGCGTTCTTTCTGAGTTGGGACCCAGGCGCGCGCCATAGGCCGCCCGGGGCAAGGCCATTGCTCCCAGGGGCGCCGACTTGCGGTTCTGCCAGCTATGCACGGGTGCGATCTGGTATAGTCGCCAGCCGGCCCCGACGGGGCGCGGCGTTTTGGCTGAGGCCTACTTCATTGGCCGGCTTTGCCGTTCTACGGCCGGCGCCTTCGCCCACCTGACTCATCAGTACTATGCCCACTATTCTCACTCATGCCGTCGTGCCGTTGGCGCTTGCTGTCGGCCTCGGCAATCGCATTTCACGCCGGCTACTGGTTGCCGGCATTGTCGCCGCCATTCTTCCCGATCTGGATGTCGTCGCCTTCCGGCTGCATATTGCCTACACAGATGCGTTTGGCCATCGCGGCGCCAGCCACTCGCTGCTGTTCGCGCTCGCGGTTGGCCTGTTGGCGCTGTTTTTTTCTTCGCAGCTACGTAGTTCGCCACGCAGCGCTTTTGTTTTCGCCGGCGTGGCCGCCGCATCGCATGGTTTGCTGGATATGTTGACCAACGGCGGCTTGGGGGTGGCGCTCTACTGGCCTTGGTCTGTGGAACGCTTTTTCGCGCCCTGGCAAATGATCGAGGTCTCGCCACTGGCGCTGAGCAGGGTGTTTGGCGCCAGAGGCCTGGTTGTCCTTCAATCCGAGCTTTTGTGGGTCTGGCTGCCAGCCGCGATACTAGCCGGGGCGCTGTTGGCGGCACGGAAATTGGGCGCCAGGTTCGCCGCTGAGAAAACTTAAGCCCTCTAAACAGTTATTAATTCATGATGAGCGAAAACGAGTATGGTCAAGTACGGTAAGTTTCCGACAATGGCCAGTACATTGCGCGCGGAAACGCTGGTGGTGCTGCTGGCGTCGAACGATATGACGGGCGTGGAAAGCCTGTTTGAGCATCGTAAGATCAGCGTCAGCACGGTCGTGCGCGCCCTGATGAAGAAGTATGGCTGGCCCATCGAACGCCACGATTTTCCGACCAACACCGCCGACGGGCGGGCGGCGTGGGCGTCGGTGTATTCCCTGCCGCAAGAGGTGATCGACGCCGCGCTCGAAGCCGGTGGCCGCGACTGGATCGAGGGCGTCAGGGCGGCGCGTACCGCGCGCTCGCGCAAAGCCGTGCGCCGCTGACGACGCGCATCAATCGGCGACGGGGATGGTGACGGCGAAGGCACAGCCTTTGCCGTCCAGGCCCGCCGTCAGGCGGACGCTGCCGCGCAGGCGCGCCACCGCCTGCGTGACGATGGCCAGGCCGAGGCCGGCGCCGGTCGCGTTGTGGCCGACGCCGCGGTAGAAACGCTCGAACACCAGCGCGCGTTGCACCTGTGGGATGCCGGGGCCGTCGTCGGCCACCGACAAGGTCAGCGTGCCGGCTTGGCGCTGCAGCGTGACCGCCACTCGGCCGCCGTCGTACGCGTAGCGGATGGCGTTGGTCAGCAGGTTCTGCAGGATGGATTGGAAGGCGTGCGCTTCGAGCGAATGGAGCAGGGTGTCCGGCGCGTCCAGCGACAGCTCCAGTCCGCGCGCCATGGCGGCCGGCGCCAACATCGCCAGTTCTTGCCGCGCCAGTTGCGCCAGGTCTAGCACGGCGACCGCTTGCGCCTGGGCGCTGTCGATGTGGGCCAGGTCCAGCAATTGCCGGATCAGGTGCGAGGCGCGGGCGATCGCATGCTCCATGCGCTGCCCGGCCTCGGCGCGCTGGGCCGGCTCGAGCGCCACGGTCAGCACGTGGGCCTGGGCCGAGATCACCGCCATCGGCGTGCGCAGCTCGTGGGCGGCGTCCTGAACGAAGCTGTGTTCGCGCGCGATCTTGTTGCGCAGTTGGCCCAGCAGGCGATCGAGCGCGCCGGTCAGCGGCGCCAGTTCGGCGTATTTGCCGTCGATGTGCAGCGGCGCCAAATCGTCGGGACCTTTGGCGGCGATGCGCTCGGACAGGTCCCGCAGCGGGCGCAGGCCGCCCGCGACCGACAACCACAGCGGCAGTAGCACGAAGGGGAAGGCGATCAGCATGTCGACGGTCAGGTCGCCGCTCATGTGCAGCAACAGCCAGGCGCTGCTGAGCGTCGGCGCCGCCACCTTCACGCTCCAGCGCGCGCTGTCGCCCTGGTAGACGCGGAAACCCCGGCCGTTCACCGTCACGTCGCTCAGGCGCGCGCTATCGCCGCGCAAGGTCGCCGCGCCGCCCTCCGGCGACAGGAACAGGCGCTTGCCGCGCCGGTCCGTCAGCTCCATCAGCACCACGCCGGGAATCTGCTTGCTGCGGTAGGCGGCGTTGACCATGCTCGAGGTGGCGGCGACGACGGCGCGCGCCTCGCCGGCGTTGTCCAGGGCGGCGATCGAGGCCAGCATGCCCCGGCCGAGGCTGAGCACGTTGTCGTCTATCCTGTCGCGGTCGGTGGCCTGCCACAACTGGTGCGCCATCAGCACCAGCCAGACCAGGCCGAAGGCGAGCAGCAGCGCGAGCACCACGCGCCGCACCAGCGTCGGGCGCAACATATGGCGCAGCCGCTTCATGCCGCGAACAGGTAGCCGACGCCGCGCACGGTGCGGATACGCTCGGCGCCGATCTTGCGGCGCAGGTTGGAGACGTGCACTTCCAGCGCGCCGAAGTCGATGGCGTCGCCCAGCGGCTCAAGGCGTTGCGCCAGCGCGCCCTTCGGCACCACCACGCCGGGTTCGCGGGCCAGTTCCAGCATTAGGTGGAATTCGCGCGGCGATAGCTCCAGCGCCACGCCGGCCAGGCGCGCCAGGTAGCGGCGCGGCTCGATTTGCAGCTCGCCGAGGTTCCATACCTCGCTCGACTGGCGCGCGTAGCGGCGCAGCACGGCGCGGATACGCGAGACCAGTTCGGCGGTGGCGAACGGTTTGACGATGAAGTCGTCGGCGCCGCCGTCCAGGCCGGCCAGCCGGTCGCCCAGCGCGGCGCGGGCGGTAATGATGATGACCGGCAGCGCGACGCCGGCGCGGCGCCAGCGCGTCAGCAGGTCCAGGCCGGTGCCGTCCGGCAGCGACAGGTCGAGCAGTATGCAGTCGTAGAGCGGCTCGGCGAAGCTGCGCGGCGCGTCGGCGATGCGCCGCAGCCATTCGCTGCTGATGCCTTCGACTTTAAGCGCCTGTTGCAAGGCGAAGCCCAGGTCGAGGTCGTCTTCTATGATGAGTATGTGCATGCAAGAATTATAACTGCCTAAACCTTAAGCTTAGCCAAAGCTTATCGCCCATAGAATGGCGTCATTCGCCAAGACGCGTTAACTCAGGGAGAAATACATGGGATGGTATGCGGGCAGATTGTTGTGGGCCGGCGCGGCGACGGCGTGTTTGATGTGCAACGCCGTCGCCATCGCGGCGGACCAGGCGCCGATGCAGGTGGCGAAGGTAGACGGCTTGGCCGATCCCGACCGGCAGTCGTATCGGCGCATGCTCAAGGGAATGGACGCGTTTGAGAAATACCACCACTTGGCGCCCAAGGCCGAACTGCGCTATCGCCTGTATCCGCGGCTGGAGGGCGTGCGCGCCAGCGGCACCGCGATGACGATCCAGGGCGATACGGCCAGTATTGCGGTGGCGTTGGCCGGGGATTTGAGTTTTACGCTGGTGCGCGACGAGCAAGCCTTGCGGGAGGGCGCGGTGGTGACGACCAATCGCAAGGACCGCAGTTTTGCCTGGGGGCCGGAGGTGCACACGCCGGGCTTGCCGCCGAATACGTGGCGGCTGGGCGATCTGCGCCTGCAATGCCAGATCGACCGGGGCGCCAGCTTGTTCGTCGGACTGAAACCGCCGGCATATCTGCTGTTGGAGGCGACCACGGACGTCTGTAGCCTTTATCCCGGCTACTGGCCCTATTATGCCGAGCGCGCCGTGTTTGGCGTCACCTTGGTGAACGGCAAGCGCAGACAGATGCTGACGTCGGATCTGTTGTATGCGAACCGCCTGCCGACGCCTATTCATCCGTTTTACGACATGTTTCCATTTTTTGTACGAACGTACGTTTATGCTACGGGTCAGCGATACCAGCTGGCCGGACGATACGCTGGTCGAAATTGAGTATATGGATGACGAGGCCGTCGCGACGGCCGCGCCGGATGCCGTGTCGGCTGCAGTGGAATAGGAGGAAATGCTGATGCGTATAGGTATTCGAATGGCCTTGATTGGCTGGGTGGCGTTGAATATGGCCGGGTGCGCTTCGCTTGGCAATGGCGCGATCAAGACCTTGAGCGAGGACGGCGCGCGGCAGGTGCTGAGCGCCGGCAAGACCACCAAGGCCGAGTTGCTACTGGCGATGGGCGAGGCGTCGGTGCAGGCGTTCCGCAATGGTTATGAAGTGTGGGTATACAACTGTAAGCCGGGCTTGCCGGGGTTTGTCGGGTTTTTGCCGGTGGTCGGTGCGCTGGCCAGCGTGATCGACGCCAGCACCGGCGGCAGGGAATTGGCGGTGCTGTTCGATCGCGACGGTGTCGTGAAGAAATACCAGTTGCGGGTGGCGGAGTCGCAGGTGGAACGGCTGCTGGCGCGGTAAGCCCGGGGTCAGACCCGAGGGTCTGACCGGGTTACGTCCTTGGTTGGGATGCGTTCAGCGCCGAAACCAGCCAACGCAAGGCGCTTAGCGGCGCGTCGGCGTCAACACGCTCGGCAGCGCTTTCGGCAGCGTGGCTGGGTAGTCGCGGCTGAAGTGCAGGCCGCGGCTTTCGCGCCGCGACAGCGCGCTGTTGACGATCAGCGTGGCGACGTCGACCAGGTTGCGCAGCTCCAGCAGGTCGTGCGTGATGCGGAAGTTGCGGTAGTACTCGTCGATTTCTTCCTTGAGCAGCGCGATCCGGTGTTGCGCCCGCTCCAGCCGCTTGGTGGTGCGCACGATGCCGACGTAATTCCACATGAAGCGGCGCAGCTCGTCCCAGTTGTGCGAGATGACCACTTCCTCGTCGGCGTCGGTGACGCGGCTCTCGTCCCAGTCGGGCAGGTAGGGCACGGCTTTGCGTTCGCTGCTTTCAATGTCCTGCGCGCAGGCGCGGCCGATCACCAGGCATTCGAGCAGCGAGTTGCTGGCCAGGCGGTTGGCGCCGTGCAGGCCGGTGCAGGCGGTTTCGCCGACCGCGTACAGGCCCGGCAGGTCGGTGCGGCCGGACAGGTCGGTGACCACGCCGCCGCAGGTGTAGTGCGCCGCCGGCACGATCGGGATCGGCTGCTTGGTGATGTCGATGCCCAGTTCCAGGCAGCGCGCGTAGATCGTCGGGAAGTGTTCGATGAGGAATTCGGCCGGCTTGTGGCTGATGTCCAGGTGCACGTAGTCAAGGCCGCGCTTCTTGATCTCGAAGTCGATGGCGCGGGCGACGACGTCGCGCGGCGCCAGTTCGGCCCGCTCGTCGTGTGCCAGCATGAAGCGCGTGCCGGCCGCCGCGCCCGCTTCCGGCGGCAGCTTCAACAGGCCGCCCTCGCCGCGGATCGCCTCGGTGATCAGGAAGGACTTGGCGTACGGGTGGTACAGGCAGGTCGGGTGGAACTGGATGAATTCCATGTTCGAGACGCGGCAGCCGGCGCGCCAGGCCATGGCGATGCCGTCGCCGCTGGCGGTGTCCGGGTTGGTGGTGTACAGGTAGACCTTGCCGGCGCCGCCGGTGCACATCACCGTGTGCTCGGCCGCAAAGGTCAACACCTTGCCGCTTTCGGTGTCCTGCACGTACAGGCCGTGGCATTTCGGCTGGGCGTCGCGCTGGCCGCGTTTGTGGTCGAGCTTGTCGGAGGTGATCAGGTCGATTGCGCAGTGGTGCTCGAAGAGCGTGATGTTCGGATGCGCCCGTACCTTTTCCTCCAACGTCACCTGGACCGCGTGGCCGGTGGCGTCGGCGGCGTGGATGATGCGGCGCTGGCTGTGGCCGCCCTCGCGCGTCAGGTGGAAGCCCATCTCCGCGCTGGCGTCGCGGGTGAACGGCACGCCCTGGGCGATCAGCCATTCGATCGCCTCGCGGCCGTGCTCGACGATGAAGCGGGTCGCGCCCTCGTCGCACAGGCCGCCGCCGGCCACCAGGGTGTCGTCGATGTGCTGGTTGTGGCTGTCGCCGGAGTCGAGCACGGCGGCGATGCCGCCCTGCGCCCAGTTGCTGGCGCCGTCCAGCAGCGCGCGTTTCGAAATGATCGCGACGGTGCGCGTTTCAGCCAAATGCAACGCCACTGACAAACCCGCCAGTCCGCTGCCGACAATCGCTACATCAAATTTCATGACATTTAGTATTTTTGTGAGGAAGCATACTATAGTCCATTTACCATCCCGGCGCAGGCGCTTGCGTGAAATTGGCTATCGTTTAGCTCGTTGAGCGCCGCCCTTGTGGCCGCTCAATATACGCCGCGCACAGTCCGCCATGATGGCAGGGCCAGCGGCGCGGGCGTGGTGCCTTCCCGCTTGCCCTGGCCTTTGGGCTTAGCGTGGGAGCAATTATGATACGAATTTTCAGCCATTACGTCTCGAAAACGGCGTTTATCCTGTTGTTGCTGGAGGTACTGATCCTGCTGGTGGCGGCGTCGATGGCCTCGGCCCTCTGGCAGGCCGAGCCGTTGCAGGGGGCCGGCCCGGACCTGTACCTGTCCTCGCTGGCGTTCGCGCTGGTGATCGTCTTTAGCATGAGCGCGCTCGGCATGTACCAGCACCGCTCGCGCGAAGACATTCGCAACAGCCTGCTACGCATCATGCCGTCGTTCGCGCTCGGTTTCGGACTGCTCAGCCTGTTATTTTATTTGGTGCCGACCATCGACTTCGCCCGCGGCGGCAGCCTGATCTTCCTGTTCGGCGGCGTCGGCGTGCTGCTGACCCGGCTGGTGGTGTTCACCTCGGCCGAGTCGGCCATGCTGGAGTCGCGCCTGATCCTCGTGGGCGCCGGTGCGCTGGCGCGCGAGTGTATCGAGCTGGCCGCCAGCAAGATCGGCTACCACAAGTTTACCGTCGTCGGCTGCGTCGACGTGCCCGGCGAGGAATGCTGCGTGCCGTCGTCGGCGCTGTTGCCGGGCGGGCCGTCGCTGCTGGTGCTCGCCCGCCGCTACGACGCGCGCGAGATCGTGGTGTCGGTCAACGACAGGCGCAACGGCGCCTTTCCGGCGCGGCAATTGCTCGAATGCGCGCTCGGCGGCGTGCGCGTGGTCGACGCCGCCACGTTTTTCGAGCGCGAGGCCTGCCAGATCCGCATCGATTCACTGCAGCCGAGCTATCTGGTCTACGGCGGAGGCTTCGACCAGAGCTTCGTGCGCGCCGCCTCGAAGCGCGTCTTCGACCTCGTCGCCAGCGCCGCCATCTGCGTCGCGGCGCTGCCGGTGATGCTGCTGACGGCGCTGTGGGTGCACCGCGAGGACGGCGGCCCGGTGTTCTACCAGCAGGAGCGGGTTGGCAAGGATGGCAAGATCTTCAAGGTGCTGAAGTTCCGCAGCATGCGCCACGACGCCGAAAAGGACGGCACCCCGATCTGGGCCGCCACCGACGACCCGCGCGTGACGCGCGTGGGCCACTGGATCCGCAAGCTGCGCATCGACGAATTGCCGCAGATGCTCAACGTGTTGCGCGGCGAGATGAGTTTTGTCGGGCCGCGCCCCGAGCGCGCCTTCTTCGTCGAGCAGTTGAAGGCGCAGGTGCCGTACTACGACGTGCGCCACAGCATCAAGCCGGGCGTCACCGGCCTGGCCCAGGTGCGCTACCAGTACGGCGCCTCGGTCGACGACGCGGTGCAAAAGCTGCAATACGATATGTATTACGTCAAAAACAACAGCCTGTTCCTCGACCTGTTGATTCTGCTCGACACGGTCCAGGTGGTGCTGTTCGGCAAGGGCGGCCGGTGACGGCAACGGCGCTGACACCGGGCGACATTGCCGCGCTGAGTTATGGTCTGGCCTCGCTGGCCTTTTTCGCGCTGGCGCTGCTGTTGCTGAGCAACTGGCGCGCGCGCCGCCATAGCCGCGCGCTCGGCCTGGCCTGCCTGCTGACGGCGCTGTGGGCCAGCGCGACGGTGGCGTTGTCGCTGTGGCAAGACGCGCTGTGGCAGGGCACGCTGTCGCTGCCGGGCGTCGCCGTCGAGGTGCTGCGCTCGGGCGCCTGGCTGGTGTTCGTGCTGTTGCTGCTGAAGCCGGCCGGGCTGCGCCTGAAAGTCTATTTCATCGCCGTGGCGGCGATCGCCGCGCTGCAACTGCTGGCCGGCGCGCTGGCCGAGGCGTCCTCGTTCGCCTTCCCCGCGCTGCTGACGGTGATCGTCTGCCGCCTGCTGCTGGCGGTGCTGGGCATGTTGCTTGTCGAGCAGTGGTATCGCCACACGCCGCCGCCGCAGCGCTGGGGCATCAAGTTCGCCTGCCTGGGCATCGGCGGCCTGTTCGCCTACGACTTTTACCTGTACAGCGACGCCTTGCTGTTTCGCACCGTCAACACGGACATCTGGGCCGCGCGCGGCATCGTCAACGCACTGACGGCGCCGCTGCTGGCACTGTCGGCGGCGCGCAATCCGGCCTGGGAGCTGGGCCTGGCGATGTCGCGCCAGATGCTGTTCCGCTCGGCGGCGCTGGTCGGCTCCGCCATCTACCTGCTGGCGATGGCCAGCAGCGCCTATTACCTGCGCTACTTCGGCGGCGCGTGGGGGCCGGTGATGCAGGTCGCCTACCTGGGCGGCGCGGTGCTGCTGCTGGCCAGCGTGCTGTTTTCCGGCGCGCTGCGCTCGAAGCTGAAAGTGTTCATCAACAAGCATTTCTACAAGGCTATCTTCGACTACCGTGAGGAGTGGTTGCGCTTCACCCGCGTGCTGTCGCAGGACGGCCCGGGCCTGGGCGAGCGCACCATCCAGGCGGTGGCGCAACTGGTCGAAAGCCCCGCCGGCGCGCTGTGGATACGCCGCGAGCAAGACCTGTGCGAGCCGGCCGCGCACTGGAACATGCCGGCGCAGTCGGCCAGCGAGCCGGCCGGCGGCCCGTTTTGCCAGATGCTCGAGCAGCGCCAGTGGGTGGTCGACGTGCCCGAGTGCCTGGCGCAACCGCTGCGCTACGGCCAGTTGCCGCTGCCGGAGTGGGCGCGGGCGCTGCCGCAGTTGTGGCTGGTGGTGCCGCTGATGTTGCACGGGCGCCTGTTCGGCTTTGTCGCGCTGGCGCGCCCGCGCACCCGCATCAGCCTGAACTGGGAGGTGCTGGACTTGCTGAAGATCGCCGGCAGCCAAGCCGCCAGCTACCTGGCGCACCGCGAGTCGGCCGATTCGCTGTTGGTGGCGCGCCAGTTCGAGTCGTTCAACCGCATGTCGACCTTCATCGTGCACGATTTGAAGAACCTGGTGTTCCAGCTATCCCTGCTGCTGAGCAACGCGGAAAAGCACAAGGCCAATCCGGAGTTCCAGCGCGACATGCTCGGCACGCTCGACCATTCGGTGAAGAAAATGACGGCGCTGCTGCAAAAGCTCAGCCGCGGCCAGACCCAGGAGCTGGCCGCGCCGCTGTCGATCGAGCAATTGTTGGCGCACGCGGTGTCGTCCCGTTCGGCGCTGGAGCCGGCGCCGGCGCTGGAGATCGAGCACGGCGGCCTGACGGTGCTGGCCAACTGGAGCCGGCTTGAACGCGTGCTCGGCCATTTGATCCAGAACGCCGTCGAGGCCACCGCCAAGGACGGCCGCGTGCTGGTGCGCCTGCTGCGCGAGGACGACAGCGCGGTGGTCGAGCTGGGCGACACCGGCCAGGGCATGAGCGAGCAATTCATCCGCGAGCGCCTGTTCAAACCGTTCGAGTCGACCAAGGCGGCCGGCATGGGCATCGGCGTATTCGAGAGCCGGGAATACATCCGCGAAGTGGGGGGGCAGCTGGAGGTGCGCAGCAAGCCGGCGGTTGGCACCACCTTCCGGGTGATTCTGCCGCTGCACCGCGACGGCGCGGTCGCGGTGTAAAAACAAACCGGCGGCGTCGCGTCGGAGTCCGGCCGCGGATCTACGCCCTTGGTTTTGCAGACGGAACAACAAACGGAGCGCGACATGGGCAAGCAAAAACTGTTGGTGATCGAGGACGACACGGGGTTGCAAAAACAGTTGCGCTGGAGCTTAGACGCCTACGAGGTGCTGGTGGCCGGCGAGCGCGAGGCGGCGCTGGCGCATGTGCGGCGCCACCAGCCGGCGGTGGTGACGATGGACCTGGGTCTGCCGCCGGACCCGGACGGCGCCAGCGAGGGGCTGGCGACGCTGCAGCAGATCCTGGCGCTGGCGCCGGACACCAAGGTCATCATCCTGTCGGGCAACCAGGACCGCGCCAACGCGCTCAAAGCGATCGGCATGGGCGCCTACGACTTCCACCAGAAGCCGTTCGACGCCGACATGCTCGGGCTGGTGCTGGAACGCGCCTTTTACCTGCACGCGATGCAGCGGGAGAACCGGCGCATGCTGCAAACCCAGGCCGACTCGCCGTTGGCCGGCATCGTCAGCCGCGACCCGGGCATGCTCAAGCTGTGCCGCAGCGTCGAGAAGGTGGCGCCGTCGTCGGCGACGGTGATGCTGCTGGGCGATTCCGGCAGCGGCAAGGAGCTGGTCGCCCGCGGCCTGCACGCGCTCGGCGCGCGCCACGACAAACGTTTCGTGGCCATCAACTGCGCGGCGATTCCCGAGACGCTGCTCGAGAGCGAGTTGTTCGGCTATGAAAAAGGCGCCTTCACCGGCGCCGCCAAGCAAACCCTGGGCAAGATCGAGCTGGCCCACGGCGGCACCTTCTTCCTCGACGAAATCGGCGACATGGCGCCGGGCTTGCAGGCCAAGCTGCTGCGCTTTTTGCAGGAGCGGGTCATCGAGCGCATCGGCGGCCGCAGCGAAATCGCGGTCGACGTGCGCATCGTCTGCGCCACGCACCAGAATCTGAAGGAGCAGGCCGTGGCCGGGCGCTTTCGCGAGGACCTGTACTACCGGCTCAGCGAAATCGTGCTGACGATCCCGCCGCTGCGCCAGCGGGTCGGCGACAGCGCCTTGCTGGCGCATCACTTCAAGAACAAGTTCTGCGCCAGCGAGGGGCGGGCCTCGTTCAATTTTAGCCCGGACGCGTTGGCGGCGATCGAGGCCTACGGCTGGCCGGGCAATGTGCGCGAGATGGAAAACTGCATCAAGCGCGCGGTCATCATGTCGGACGGGCCGCAGATCGCGGTCGAGGACTTGGGCCTGCCAGAGGCGGCGCCGGTGGAAGACCCGGTCAACCTGCGCCAGGCGCGCGACGCCGCCGAATACAAGGTGATGGTGAAGGCGCTGGCGCGCTCCGACGGCAACATCGCCAAGGCGGCCGAGCTGCTCGGCGTCAGCCGGCCGACCCTGTACGATCTGATGAACCACCACGGTATCAAATAGCGCCGGCGGCGGCGTCACCGGCGGCGCCGGTCCACCTAGTCGCTATACCTCCTTGTCGACGGCCGGCCGGCGCTTCTCCGGCTCCGCCGGCGCCTCGGGCTCGGCCAGGATCTGCTCTGCCTCTTGCGGCTTCGCCGCGCGCTCCTTCAGCGGCACGTCCTGCCACTGCCCGGCCGCCTGCAACTGTTTTTTCAGCCCAGGCAGTGGAAAACCCTGTTCGTAGGCCTTGCTGGCGTGCTCGCGCGCCCGGGCGTAGTCTTTCTTCTTCGCGTACATGAGCCCCAGGTTGTAGTGGATGGTGGGCTGTTCCGGAGCCAGCCGCGCCGCCTCCCGCAGTTGCTCCAGCGCCGCCTCGGCGAGGCCGCCGGCCAGCAGGTAGGAGGCGTAGATCGAGCGCAGCGTGGCGTCGTCGCGCTTGAAGCGGACCGCCCGCTCGAAGTAGCAGAGCACGGTGTGGCGCGCCCCGGCCGGCTGGGCGGTCTTGCCGCGCAGGCCCAGCCGGGCCATCGACGCCAGCGCCCGGTGGTGGTTGGGGAAGTGTTCCAGCGTGTAGCCGATGTCGCCGCCCAGCGACGCCGACAGGCCGCGTACCAGCGTTTCCACTTCTTTGGTGAAGTGGTACTTCTCGACCACTTCCAGGCCTTGCCGGTCGTCGCCGTTGGTGTAGTCGCCGCCGGGGCTGCGGCGCACATAGTCGTCGCAGTCGGGTGGGGGGGGGGGGGGGGGGGGGGGGGGGGGGGAGGGGAGGGGAGACAGACAGAAAGAAAAGAAGAACGACAGGGCTTGG